>CAIZHO010000166.1 GCA_903932805.1 uncultured Roseiflexaceae bacterium
AGCACCGCCACAGGCCGTTACAAACATCACCATCAACAGCAAACTAAACAACTTCCGCATGACTACTCCTTACAAATACACGCCATCAGGTTTTCTCTGATGATGAGTACACTGTAGTCTGCTCATGTCATCAAGCTGCGATACTGACGTTATGGTTCGTTTATGTGAAGGTCATCGGTGTGTGACTGCGTGATTAGCAGCTGAGGGGTTTTTGGTATACAGAAATCAAAGATTTATGCACCGTGGATGTCATTCGGCACACACAATTTCGCTTGCACCCGTGTTATGGCAGATGCAGAACACCCCGCCGCACGCAGATATGCCACGACACTGCCATGCTGCATGCGGATGTGCTCGAGCACGACGTAGAGGGTGGATGGATGTGTCGCCAACAAATCGCGATACCGTTGTGGGTTCATATGTGCCGGTGGATTGATCGTGAGTTCGCGTGTCAGATCACGGATTCTATCGGCGGTGAGTGCGTAATCTTCCAAAATAGATGCTTCGGTCACACCGGCAAGCAGGAGTAGGATTGCGCTCAGAATCCCGGTTCGATCTTTGCCCAGTTGACAGTGAAAAAACACGCCTGCGGGGGCAGCGGCACAGTGCTCGATGATGTGTGCAAGCGGGGTGCCGCACTGTGCGATTACCGCCACATAAAACGCTTGGAGCGTTTCGGGGAGGTTTTGGAGGGTATCTCCTGCAAAGAGTTGCACATGATGATACGAAAATCCATCGTGATGGAGGAACGGATTCGGATGCACACTACACTCACTTGGCTGACGCAAATCGATAACGGTCGTCATCCGAGCAGCAGCAAAATCGCGGATGGCGTCAGTGCTGATTGCATGGGGGGAATCGCCCCGCCAAAACACATTCCGGGCGGTCTGTCGGCCGTCGTGGCGCTCGAGACCGCCGAGATCTCGTACATTATGCATGTGTGCAATAGAGATGTGTCGCTTTGTATGTGCCATGGCTTCCTCTCAGCATGAATACACACACCGTAGCTGAGGCGGGTTAATGGAGTGTTACTGTGCCTTTATTTTTCAGATAACTCGTCAGTTAGTAGGTAGTAGGTAGTAGGTAGGAGGTAGTAGGTAGTAGTTTTCAGTCAGACATCAAAGCGCAGCGCCGAATTGCTCCGGACACTGCAACACAGTTATCAGTTAGTAGTTAGCAGTTTTCAGTGAGTAGTGTGCAAAGAGTAGTGGGTAGTTGATTGAATCAGACGTCATACAAAAACGCAGCGCTGGATTGCTCCAAACGCTGCGCTATAAACCTATAGCCAATTACCTGACATCTACTAACTGATATCTACTAACTGATAACTGATATCTATCAGAGTCCTTTGCGGGCTGCGTATTCTTTGGCTGCAGCGACGGCCTTTTGGGCACCTTCGCCGAGGGTCGATGCAGGGATGAGGACGCTGTTTTCGAGCAGTTTGCGACCTTCGACTTCGTTGGTGCCCACCAAGCGAGCGACCATCGGCACGTCGGTGTTGACTTCTTCGAGGGCAGCGATGATACCGCGGGCGACTTCGTCGACCCGGGTGATACCGCCGAAGATGTTGAACAACACGGCTTTGACGTTTTTGTCCGACAAAATAATCTGCAAGGCTGCTTTGACCTTGTCTTTGCCTGCACCGCCGCCGACGTCGAGGAAGTTTGCTGGTGATCCGCCGTACAAATTGACGACGTCCATGGTGGCCATGGCCAGACCGGCACCGTTGACCATACAGCCGATGTCTCCATCGAGCTTGATGAAGGTGATACCGGCCTCGCGGGCCTGCTGCTCGGCCAATGGCTCGTCGGATGCGTCGCGCATCGCTTCGAGCTCGGCATGGCGAAACAACGCGCTGTCGTCGACGACGATCTTGGAGTCGAGGGCTTGCAAGCTACCGTCAGCCTTGACGACGAGGGGATTAATCTCGGCCAATGAGGCGTCTTGTTCCATGTAGACCTTGAACAAGGCCATGGCGATGCCGGCGAACTGGCGGACCTGCTTGCCATCGGTGAAGCCGACGGCAAAGGCCAGATTGCGGGCCTGGTAGTCGAGCAAGCCCAGGGTTGGGTGTGCTTCGATTTTCTTGATGGCATCGGGGTTGGTCTTGGCGACCTCTTCGATTTCGACCCCACCCTCGGCCGAGGCCATCACGACAATGCGCTTGGAGGCGCGGTCCATGATGACGCCGAGGTAGATTTCGCGCTCGTAGGTGATTGCTTCGGCGACGAGCACCTTCTCGACGGTCAGACCTTTGATGTCCATACCGAGGATGGCTTTGCCATGCTGTTCGGCTTCGACCGGATTGTTCGCGAGTTTGACGCCGCCGGCTTTCCCACGACCACCGACAAAGACCTGGGCTTTGACGACGACGGGTGCGCCGATTTTCTCGGCGATGGCGCGACACTCGGCTGCGGTCGTAGCGACGCCGCCACCGGTGACTGGTATGCCGTATTGCGCGCAGATATCGCGCGCCTGATACTCGTGAAGCTTCATGAAACAAGACCCTCCGTAGGTTTGCGTGAACGCCGCTATCCTACCATTGCAGGCCGTTTGCGTCAATTATGGTGCGGAGGTGCCCTCGTCAGCCACCATCCGCATTCCCATGCCACTCACTGACCAGCAACGGATGATTTATACTACACAGATAAACATATTCCCTCACCAAGACATTGTTGTTTTGACCCGAAAGGCAGGCACAGATGGCCTACGCAAAACTCATCGGCGCAGAAGTCAAACGCAAAGAAGACCCGCGCCTGCTCAACGGTCGCGGCGCATACGTCGGCGACATGAAGCTCGCCGGCATGCAGTACGTCGCCTTCGTAAGGAGCCCGTACCCACACGCCCGCGTGGGGACCATCGATGCTACCGATGCACTGGCCATCCCCGGTGTCACGGCGGTCATCACCGGCCAAGCACTCGCCAAATTGTGTGGACCCATGCCGCTCGGTGCCGGCGGTGAAGGTGCGGCCGAGGCGGGGCTCGAAGTAACTCGCCCTCACAGCCACTACCCTATTTCGTTCGGGACGGTCCGCCACGTCGGCGAGATTGTCGCCGCCGTGATTGCCACCTCGGCCGCGATTGCGGTCGACGGCGTCGGGGCGGTCCAGATCGACTATGACGTTTTGCCGGCTGCCGTCGACATGCGTGAGGCCGCCAAACCCGGTGCCCCCAAGCTTTTTGTCGACATGGAAAGCAACGTCCACCACACCTGGACCAAAAAAGTCGGTGACACCGATGCGACCTTTGCCAAAGCGCACAAAGTCGTCACACGCACCATGGCCAATCAGCGTTTGGCCGGCGTGTCGATGGAAGGGCGCGCGGTCGTGGCGTTCCCCGACCCACTGGGCGAGGGCATCAGCGTCTACTCCAGTACGCAGGCTGCCCACATGAACCGCACCAGCCTGGCCGAGATTCTGCGTATGGACGAAAACCTCATCCGCGTGGTCGCTCCTGACGTCGGCGGTGGTTTTGGCGTCAAAATCGGTGTTTTCTCCGAAGACGCTGCCCTGGCCGCATTGGCACGCCATATGCGCATCCCCTTGTCGTGGGTCGAGGGCCGCATCGAGCACATGACCGCCACCACCCACGGCCGTGGCCAAGTCGCCGAGTATAGCTGTGCAGTGCGGGCGGATGGCACGGTCGAGGCAATGCGCTTCCACATCACGGCCGACATCGGCGCCTACCCCGTCGCCGCCGGATTGGCCAACCTGACCGGCATGATGTCGGTGGGCGTGTACCACATCCCCGTCATCGACGGTACGGTGCAGGCGGTTTATACCAACACCACCCCCGTGGCAGCCTACCGTGGCGCTGGCCGCCCCGAGGCAGCGTATTACATCGAACGCATGATGGACGCGATTGCTGACGAACTGGGGATGGATCCGGCGGCTGTGCGCCGTGCGAATTTCATCCCACCGACGGCGTTCCCCTACAAAACCCCCACCGGTCCGCTCTACGACACCGGCGAATACGACAAATCACTGACCAAGCTGATCGAAGTCAGCAACTACCAGAGCCTCCTGGCCCAACAAGCACAACGCCGGGCAGAGTTTGCAGCGGGCAAGGCGACGTCGCTGATTGGGCTTGGGTTTGC
>CAIZHO010000167.1 GCA_903932805.1 uncultured Roseiflexaceae bacterium
CCGAGGCGTTTGCCCAACACGAGTGCGCAGACGAGTGCGGATACACCTGAAGTGATGTGTACGACCGTGCCGCCAGCGAAATCGAGTGCACCCATGGTCCGGATCCACCCACCCACGCCCCAAACCCAGTGGGCGACCGGTGCGTAGACGAGTGTGGCCCATGCCAGAGCGAAGATTGCAAATGCCCCGAATCGTTTGCGCTCAGCAAATGCGCCGGAAATAAGCGCGGGTGTGATGACAGCGAACATCATCTGAAAGACCATGAACGCAGCGTGTGGAATGGTTGCTGCATAATCGGCGTTTGGTTCGATCCCGACGCCTTGCAATCCAACCCAGTCGAGGTTGCCGATGAACCCACCAACGGTCGGTCCAAACGACAACGAATAGCCCCAGAGTGCCCATTGCACGCTAATCAGGGCAAGGATGAAAAAGCTGTGCATCAGTGTCGACAGTACGTTTTTTTGGCGGACTAACCCACCGTAGAAGAACGCCAGACCGGGGGTCATTAACATCACCAGTGCAGAGGCGACGAGAACCCATACGGTATCAGCCCCGTTGATTGCATCCATGTGGTACCTCCATGTCAATAAATGTGAATGCGTTCGCCTGGTGCCGTCTGTTTTGCGTCATTGCATACAGCGAAACCACAAAAACCGAGTATGTCTGTTGAGCGGTCTGCTGCAGTGCAGAACCGATACATCCATCATCGAGATATTGGTTGTGTCAGTCGTTGGGGTGCGGGTGTAGGAGTGTGCGTCTTTGAGTGCTCCGGGGCCGTTCGGCCCCGGAGCGGTGGACAGATTTAGGCGTCGTAGTACATGAAGAATTCGTACGGGTGTGGGCGCAAGGCGATGTTGACTATGTCCTTCGAGCGCTTGATGTCGATGAACGATTCGAGCAAGTCCTTGGTGAACACGCCGCCCTTGAGCAAGAACTCATGGTCTTCTTCGAGTGCGGTCAATGCCTCACCCAGACTGCCTGGGGTGCTCTTGATGTGTGACTTTTCTTCGGCCGACAGTTCGTAGATGTCGACGTTGAGTGCCTCGGGTGGCTCGACTTTGTTTTGGATGCCGTCGAGACCGGCCATCATCATGGCTGCAAATGCCAAGTATGGGTTCGCAGTTGGGTCGGGGAAGCGGACTTCGACGCGGCGGGCCTTGGGTGAGTTGGAGTACGTCGGGATGCGGATGGCAGCCGAACGATTGCGCACCGAGTAGACCAAGTTGATGGGTGCTTCGAAACCTGGGACCAAGCGGCGGTAGCTGTTGGTCGTCGGCGCACAGATGGCCAACAGAGCGGCTGCATGCTTGAGCACGCCACCGATATACCAGCGAGCGGTGTCAGACAACAAGGCATATTTGTCCTTGTCGAAGAACAGTGGCTGGCCGTTCTTCCACAAGCTTTGGTGGACGTGCATACCCGAACCATTGTCACCAAAGATTGGTTTTGGCATGAAAGTCGCCGACAAGCCGTGCTCTTTGGCGGTGGTGCGGACAACGTACTTATATTTCTGCAGTTGGTCGGCCATCTTGAGCAAGGTGTCGAAGCGCATGTCGATTTCGCACTGACCTGCGGTGGCGACTTCGTGGTGATGCAGTTCGATGTCAATACCAATGTCGGCCATCTTGAGGATCATCTCGGAGCGGATGTCCTGCAAGGTATCGGTCGGTGGCGTTGGGAAGTACCCTTCCTTATAGCGCACGCGATAGCCTTTGTTGCCGCCTTCTTCTTCTTTGCCGCTGTTCCAGATGCCTTCGGGGCTGTCGAGGAAGTAGTAGCCCGAATTCGGCGTCTGGTTGAAGCGCACATCGCTGAACAAGAAGAACTCTGCTTCGGGACCAAAATACGCCGTGTCGGCGATGCCGGTCGTCTTGAGGTAGGCTTCGGCCTTCTTGGCAACGTTGCGTGGATCGCGCGAGTATGGTTTGCGCTCGAGGGGGTCAATAACGTCGCAGATCAGCACCAA
The DNA here is from genome assembly GCA_903932805.1 of uncultured Roseiflexaceae bacterium. Taxonomy (GTDB): domain Bacteria; phylum Chloroflexota; class Chloroflexia; order Chloroflexales; family Roseiflexaceae; genus UBA965. The sequence goes on from CAIZHO010000167.1 coordinate 1,967, forward strand.
GGTTGGGATTTTGAGGTATGGGTCAATGAAGGCCGAGCTTGGGTCAGGAATCATCAACATGTCGGATTCGTGGATTGCCTGGAACCCCTTGATGGAGGAACCATCAAACCCGAGACCCTCGATCATCATGTCTTCGGTGAGACGTGATGCGGGCAGCGAGTAATGCTGCCAACCGCCGAACAAGTCCGTGAAACGGGTGTCGACGATTTGGATGTTTTTGTCCTTGATGAGTTGAAGAACTCCCTTTGCGTCCAGTGCCATGTCTGTGCTCCTCGTGCATAGTGCAGTCGCGACGTTCGCGGTGCTGCCATCGCCTCAGCAACGACTCTTCATTGAGTAGTTTTGTGGAATGCTAGCAGTATAGAAGAATCACTTTGCAGGCGTGTACAGAAAACGCACGAATATTTTCTTATCTTTTTGTGCAAAATGTACAAATGAATTACGGGGGTATGTCGTAAAGATTGTATCGCCAAAACAGTCTTCGACTTTTTGCACAATCAGTCGGTCGTGGCACGGAGTGCATCGAAGTAGATGGTTCCGCGACTCCCGACACCATCGGGGGCGTCATCGAGGACGAGTGCCTCGAATGTCGCTGGTTGATGCAAGTACCCGTCTGAAGGGTCGATGCGGTCCCATGGTGCGAATCGTTGTGGGATCGGCGCGCAGAGGTCACGCCAACCGGCTGGGCCGCTGAGCCCTAGTGTCAGTTGCATACGTTTGGTGTCGCTGCCGCGGAGCCAAATTTTGACGAGGGTACTCGTGTCGTCACCCCACACCGTGAGGCAGATCTGCGTGGTGCCCATGGGAAATGGGGCGTGGTGCCACCGTCTGAACACCAGATATTGGTTCCCATAGGCAGGGAAGGCATAGCGGATTGCGATAGAGTTGCCCCCGTTTACGGCCCGACGCTGACTTGCATAGAGCACGCCTGTGTGTTCGTCGCCACGTACCCAGATATCGTGCATGCCGTCGAAGGTGAGGACGGGGTGAAAGGTCTGAGTGTGTGGGCGTATGTGCGTAACAGATTGGAGCGTGCGAAACACTGCAGCAGCAGGTTTGGGTTGTGACATGTCGTCTGGCCCGGTCGCCCAGCGAAAGAGGCCATATGGGTTCGTTTTTTCGTCTTTCCAGCTATACCAAAAGACATGTGATATGTCGGACTGCCAGAGTATCTGGATGGCGCGGGAGAGATATTCGGCTTGGAGCTGTTCGGTCATCACCCCTGGAGGGTCGCGATCACTGGTAGCGCTTGCCCAGCCGATTTCGGTAATCCAGATAGGCTTGTGACCATAGCGGTGGAGGAGTGGCGTCAGCGACAGTGCAGCCTCGGCAAGCCCTGAATAGCGGGGGTCTAACGGGTTGACATACGGGTGGATGGCGAGAATGTCGACATCGTTCCACAGACCGACTGCAGCTGCGTCATTGAGGAATTGTAGTGCGAACGGATTGATCCCTGCGGCAACGATTTTGACTTCTGGTGCAACGCGGGCAATTGCTCGGGCGGTGATGTGGACAAGTTTGGCGTAGGCGACTGGGTCGGGAGCAGGATACCAAAAGTGGGGATTATCGGGTTCGTTCCAGATTTGCCAATACGTAACGCGATGACGATACCGTGCAACGGTTTGGGCTGCCCAGGCCGCAAAGAGATCAGGATCTGGGGCTGCGAAAGAATTATTGTAGGGATCATCCTGCGGATTGCGTGTCGCCCAACCCGGTGGGTGCCCCAGGACTCCCAGTACGTTGATCCCCTGGGCTTCAAATGCGTCGACGGTGGCATCGGGAAACGACCAATCATATGCATCGGCGGTCCGTTGGATGCGATACCAATGAAAATCCTCACGGACCCACGATGTCTGCAGTGCACGCGCAGATGTGACGTGTGCAGGGATGTCGCGTAGTTGTGCGGAACGACTGGCAAAATGGGTGTTGACGGCAAGAATATTGGGAGTTGTGTTGGGCGCAATCCTCAGAGGGATGTGAGCAGGGAGCGCTGCCCAACACAAGTCAAAAAGGAAGATGAGACTACAACTGAGCCGTGTGAAATGGTTACGGTGTTGTGACATACAGCGTCTTTGTCGGCGCGAGTGCATGGAGTGTTCCAGCGGCATCCGTTACCTGGAGCCCATCAAGTCGGGCACTCCCAGTACGTACTGCAGTGATGCGGTAGCGGAGTTTCCACACGCCGGTGGTTGCAGTGCGCATGCGGATGGAGTACCCGCCCGGGACCTCTTGGACCGACCAATCGAGCGGCAGTTCACGAATGGCTGCCGTGGTGAGTGCGGGGATGGGTATGTAGAGTGATGCATATGGGCGGGGGAGCAGACAAACGATATCGGTGGTGATGTCGACGGATTGGCCAACTGCCAGCACGGGGATATGTGCGAGTTCCTGACCTTCGGGAGTGCTGTAGCGTTGTCTGAGTACCACATCCTGGGTCGGTGGTACGAGTCCGCGCGGATATTCGACACCAACAAGTACCGGTCGGTCACTCGAAATACGCGTTGACCCACGGACGCGTTGTGCATGCACAATCGCTCCGCTGCTGACAACGTGCCCGTCGCCATCGGTGACAGTCAGTCGTTGGGTATCGTCGAGTTCTGGGAGCAACACGGAACGAATCTGCCATGCACGGGCATTTGCTATCGGGTCACCCCACCCTGCGACCCCCCGCTGGCTCAGCACATAGGAACGGATTGCGTCAGCAACACTTGCGGATGGGTTGGCAGGCAAAAGCGCAGCAGCGATGAGCATGTGTTGTGCGGCGGGTGAATGGATCCCGATTGTAGCAGGATCACTTGCCCACTGCACCCCACGCGATGCCGTCACCGACCGAGCAAGGAGCGTCGCGCGCATGACATTGAAATCAATTTCGGGGTATTGCGGCGCACAGAGGATGAGTGCTGCTAGCCCTTCGTTGCCGAGTGTGTCACGCAGTGCACTGAGCGCGCGCATCGTAGCGAGATTGCGTTCACCGACTACTGAAAGCGCATAGAGCGTATGGGCACGGACACTCAATGGCACGGTTGTGTTGTCTGCGTTGCGCTGGAGCAATGGAATCATGGGCTGCAGGAAGGCGTTGTCATATGACATTTGGGCGAGTGCGATAACCACATCGGCTGTGATCAGCGGGTCAGCATCTGCTGTAGCATCCACCCCCCACGTCAAATCAGGTCGGCGCGACTGTATTAATTCTCGTTTGAGTAGCGACGTATCGTGCCGGTCTTGACGTAACCAGATACGATGTGCGACATCGGCTGGGGTGTTGGCATTTGGCGGGTCATCGTCGAGTGCTGTCGCAAAATCCTCCATGCTCCGTAAGATATCGAACGGCGTGTCATATCGTCCTGCTTCGAGTGAGGTGCGACCGGTCAACAAAAACCCGTCTGGGCTGGTGCTTGTCAGGGGAGGAATGACGGTCGGTGTCCAGGTGGTCGGACGTGCGCCATGATGTGAAATGGTCAGTTGTGGATTTGATCGAAGAACCCGTAGATTCCAGCGGAAGTCAACCGTTCCGTCGGCGTTCGTGGTGCGTGTGTAGATAGGGAGTGGGTCGACAACCAGGAGGGCCGTTTGATCAAGCGAGAGCGTCACGTCTGTGTCGGGCAACAGGTCACGGATGATATAGCGTACAGCGATGACATCACCAATGGCGACACTGGCTGGTGCATCGAGCTGTGTGTCGTTGGTCGACGGGAGCAATGTCTCATTTGTGATGATTCGTTGACACCAAGGATGCGCAATTAACGATCGTATGGTAAACGCTGATGTAGGCAATGGAGCGGAGAATGGCACGGTGAGAACACCATCATCGGGTACTCGCATGTCGCTACGCCACCCGATGAGGGTACCAGATGCATCCGATAGCGCCATCGAAATGGTGCTGTCAGGTGGGGCAGTAAGGTCGACAGAAAGGCCTAACATCACATCCCATTTTGCACGTACCGTCGCGGTAGTACAGGCGGTGTCAATAATTGGGGTAGCGTCGCTACGGTACGACTCGGTCGTCGTTGCGTAGGCAGACAGGATGGTCGTCGTGGCGGTTATCGGTTCTGTCGCATAGATGCCGGTTGGCGCACCATCGATCCAGGACGTTTGCAATCCATCATCGCGGAGCGTCACGTAGAGTAACGGCTGTACGTCACGTACGTTTGTCAGCCATCGTGCGGGTGCGTTGCGTTCGAATGCCTGCTGTTGTGCTTGTACCGTTTGTGTCACGGGGAGAACTCCAACGTAGGCAGTAGCTCGAGCAGTCGATGTGCCTGCACGCGCAGTGATACGCCATGTGCCCAAGGGCAGTTCGAGTTGCATCGTCGCGTAGCCGAGATCGTCGGTTTGCATCATCCGAATCTGATGGACGGTACCACGCGCCGAGTGAATACTGAGTTCGACGGATGCGTTTGGTTTGGTGTCGCCATCGTGGCCCAATCGGACACCAATCGAAAAAGGAACATTCGCCTCGTACCAATGTGCGAGCGGTTCGATCGAAAGGTGTCGTTCCGCACTCTGGGGAATAACGAATCGAAACTGATCGGTCATAAGGGTGAGGGCATGCGTTGCCACGGTATCGGGAATTTCTGCACGTCCACTGGTATCGGTGCGCGTGCCGCGATACGAATCCGCATCGCGCCAATAGACAAACACACCGGCTATAGGGCGCTGACCAGCATCGATGATACGAATATTGGATGATTGGTCGGTGTTGGCGCGTGTGAGCGTGGC
>CAIZHO010000168.1 GCA_903932805.1 uncultured Roseiflexaceae bacterium
AATTTGGCCACCATTGGCGAGTGGTCCCGGCAGTCTGCCCTGTCGGAGTATACGCTCCAATTCGAAAGCTGGCTGCAGAGCCTGATATCTGGACGATGATGCAATGACACCAAAAAAACACGCGGCCGGCGCCGTTGTCTTTCGGCGTACGCCCGAAGGCCCGCGCTTCTTGGTCATTTATGATGCATACGGGCATTGGACCTTCCCCAAAGGGCACCTCGAAGCAGACGAATCGAGCGCCGCTGCGGCCCGGCGCGAGGTCGCCGAAGAGACGGGTGTGAATGGGCACCTCGGACCGCTGATCCACTCGATTTTTTACCCGGTCGTCAAAAAAGGCGTCACCTACGACAAACAGGTCGATTGGTACCTGCTCGAGGCAGACAACGATGATGTCGTCCTGCAGGCCGACGAAGGCATCACCGCCTATCAATGGGAGTCCGCCGACGAAGTCCAGGCGCTCCTCGATTACCCGCAACTCGACGAGGTGTTCGCCAAAGCGCGCGACGTCCTCGGAGTCTAGAAAACATACATTTAAGGAGCATGCATGCAACCGGCGTATTCTGTTGAGCGTGTCTACGCATGCCCGCTCGAAAAACTCTGGCAGGCGTGGACCCAAGCCGCCGCATTACAATCCTGGTATCACGGGGTCGAGCACCGCTGCGTGCCCAATTCGGTGACCGAAGACGCGGCGGTCGGGGCAATTTGGTCCGTCGGGATCGATGTCCCGCAATACAACATCCAAGTCTTTTTCTACGGTACATACAGCACGGTGACGCCGCAGACGCAGCTGGTGCACACGATGCACTACACCGAAATGGCCGAAGAATTCGCCATCAAAGACATGAGCACGCCCGCCCACCGCGTCGTCATCGACTTCGAACAGCGCCCCGGCGGCACATGGGTGCGCTTTGCACAGTATGGCGACATGCCCGCCGAGCAAGTCCCACTGGTGACCGCTGGCATGCAAAGTTACTTCGATTCGCTCCAGAACTATTTGGATCGCTAGCGCGTGGGGGTTTTGAGCAGGGTTTTTTGAGCGGGGTTTATTGCAATAAACCCCGCTCAATCGTTATTTTTGAATCCATTACCGCGCCAGGCGTTCGCGGATTTTAGTGTAGATGAGCTGATACGCCATCAGCACCGGCGTAATGCGAAACTGCCATGCAACGCCTAAATAGACGCCTACCGCAATCACCGAGAGGATGCCCACCTGCACAACCATGGGCCACGTATCGGCACCGACCAGCGTGCTTGCGGCGCTGACCAACGCCCAGCTGATGGCGCCGGCCATGGCACACAACGCGATCGTCTGCGCCAAACCCAGCCCGCGCAAATCGAACAACCGATGCGCGAGCACGGCCATCAAGAGCATGTGGGTAATCCATTGGAACGAGTTGGCAAAAGCCAGCGTTTGGGCGCTGGGTCCAAAGAACGCCAGCCCGATGACCACACCGATGCCGTACCCGCCGATTGCTGCGCCTTGGACCAGGTTGGGTGCCAGGGTCCGGCCACGTGCATAGTAGGCATACAGCAAAATCTGATCGATGGCGGCGGCCGGCAACCCGGGGATGTACCATTTGAGGGTATCGGCGACCGCCAGTGTATCGGCCGCAGCAAATGCATTGCGCTGCAGAATCAACCCGGTCAACGGGATGCGTACCAGCCACAGAATGACTGCCGCCGGAACAATCAATGCCACCACCACCGTCAACGCCTGGGCCACGGTTGTGCGGAACGCTGCGCGGTCAGCATCGTCACGCAAGCGCGCCAATGTGGGCAAGATCGCCGTCGACACCGCTGCCGCGACCAATCCCAACGGGAACTGGATGAGTGTTGTGGCGTAGCGCATCGTCGGCAAGACGTCTGCGCCGTAACTGCTGCCGAGGCGCCGATCAATGACCGTACCGATCGCCGAAAAACCCATCCCCAACGCAACCGGCGCATAGAGGCGCAGCATTTCGCGGATGGCGGGATTGCGCCAATCCGTGCGCCATTGAATATGCATCGTCCGCAGACCCGACGCCTGCAAGACAACCTGTGCCAGCGCGCCCACGACCATTCCTACCGCCAACGCCACCGGCCCGACGATGGGGGTAAATGCCAGCGCACCGACGATCAACCCGATGTTGAACACACTCGTCACAAACGCAGGCAAGACGAACCGTTGCTGTGCCTGCAAAACCGCGGTCATCACCCCTGCGACGACCATGCACGGCACCGCAAAGAGCATCCAGCGCACCATGGTCGTCGTCAATGCTTGCATGGATGCATCGAATCCGCCTGCTAACCACTGCACCATCTGCGGCGCAAACCAGATCATCGGTAGCACGAGGCCGCTGACGACCACAATCATCAAGCTCAATACCTGCGACACGAGGCGGTCGCGTGCCTCGGGTTGTGCTGCAACGCGGCTAAAGACGGGGACCAGGGCTGCGCTTATGGCACCACTGAGCAACAAGTCGTACACGAGGGTGGGGATTGTTGCAGCCGCCGTGAACGCCGCGAGTTCTGCGCCACGGCCATAGGTCGCTGCAAAAACCGCCTCACGGATGACTCCGATGAGGCGGCTGGTGATGTTCCCGACGGCGATCAAGACTGCCGCCATCGCTATCGTGCGTCCTTGTGTCTGACCAGTGGTCACGCGGACCTCTTTCGTCATTGATTAGGGCAAATATTTCATCGGGTCGACCGCCTTGCCGCCCACTTTGATGGTGAAGTGTAAGTGTACACCGGTCGAATAGCCGCCACCTGCGGCATCATAGCTACTGCCCATCAGACCAATGAAGTCGCCCATGTCGACGACATCGCCCGGCCGAACGGGTGGCTTTTTGAGCAAATGTCCATATACCGACTGTACTCCGTTGCCATGGTCGATCTTCACACACCAGCCGTATCCGCTACACCAGCCGCCTTCGAAAACGCGGCCGTAGCGTGCCGCATAAATGCCCGTACCTGCTTTGTTGGCAAAATCGAGGCCGTTGTGGAACGAGTAGAACGGGTTGCTGCGCCAGCCGAACCCAGAGGTCAACTGCCCGGTCGTCGGCCAGACCCACCGTGGTGGTGGATACGGGACGTTGTTGATGCTCGGCAACCCTTCAATCAACCCATCGGACATCCCCAACAGCGACCCTTTGACCCAACCGAGCTCACCCGGTGCGTATTCGAGTTTGATCCAACTCCCATACCGCCCGATCGGGATGAGCCGCTGGCCGAGGGCCAGTGTGCCGATTTTGTCGTAGGCGCGACCTGGTCCACCGCGCAGATTGGTCTCGTCTTCGAGTACTGTGACGGTTTCGATTGCTTCCATGTTGGCGACGCCCTCGGCGCTACCGTATTTGTTGATGGTAGCGTCGGGATAGGCAGGCACGGCAAACGGTATAAACACCTCACGGTCGACGACCAAGTCTTCGTCGCGGGTGACGCGGTTGGCGCGGAACAACGTGATTGCATCGGCTGACGCATTGTATTGCGTCGCGATGCTCTGGATTGTTTCGCCTTCGACAATCGTATGCGACACGCCGGGCATCCGCGGGATGCGCAATGTACTACCCACAATAAAGACCCGGCCGTTTTGTAAGCCGTTGGCCCAAAACAACACCTGTGGGTTCATTTGGTATTCGGCAGCAATGGTCCCGAGCGTGTCTTGGCTGCGGATACGGTGGTAGAACAAAAACGGTGGCAACGCATTGGGAAGCGGTGTAACCATGTGGGGCACGGTCAGTTCCGAATCACTACTGACCTGCGGTAATGGTGCATCGATAGGCAACGTCATCTCGGCACTACTGGCCGAACGCGAGAATCCCGCGCCGTATTCGAGGCCGCTTTTGTTGACCAGTGTCTGCCCAAACAACAAAATCGACACAATCAGCACTGCACTCGTGATATGGCCGGCCAAGCGCGGCTCGATGAGTGCATCGACCATCAGTGTTTTGCGGCGGATTTGGGTGGTGCTGTGCGTGGTTGTTGGTTGCACGGCTTGGCCTTGAAAGACTGCTCGTGCCGATTGTGCGGCTTTCTGTTGCGCAACCATTGCTTCACGCAAGACACGCGGGGCCAACCATGTCTTGGCGTCCGCGCTGAGAGGGAGTGCGTCTAGGATGGCCCACACGCGATATCGTGCTGCAACTTCACGTTGCCGGAGCAGCTGAATTTTGGTGACAATCGTTGGCGTCGATGGCTGCGGTATAATCATTTTGGTCTTCACAACGGGCGTTCACCAACGGCTGCATGCATCATACGACGCAAGATAGTTAGTGTCAATCATCTGCGCTCTGATGCACCCAAACCCACATTTTTTTCTCCACCATCTGACGTATACTGTATACATGATCCTGCGGGACCTCTGATAAAGGATGCGCGCTATGATTCAAGTCAACGTCGATAGTGTACGTGTGAGCCTCCTCACCCAAAACCGCGTTGTAGTCCTGCGCGAGACCGATAGTCGGCGCTACCTCCCCATATGGATTGGTCAATTCGAGGCAGATGCTATTTCGTTTGTCCTCCAAAACCTGACACCGACGCGCCCAATGACGCATGACCTGCTGCGGACGATTTTTCAAGAACTCGACGCCGAGATCGTCCATGTGCTTATCAATGACATCCAAGAGACAACCTTTTATGCACGGATCTTGGTACAAACCCCACAACGCACCTTCGAAATAGACGCCCGTACGAGCGACGCGATTGCCCTCGCCCTGCGTGCCCATGTGCCTATTTTTGTGGCGCCCCATGTGTTCGAACAAGCCTCTGTGCCGTTCGATGGCGACGAACAACAAGAGCCACCACTCTTTAAGGCGTCTGCGACGGTCAGCGACACCGAGCCGACACCGAGCACCGATGCTGCCACTGCACCGACCGACGCCCCCGTGTCTGACGAAACCCTGTCGATGTTCCGCGACTTCATTAATTCGCTCGACGACGAGGATGATCCCAAGAAAAACCCACCCAGCGCATAGCGATGCCTTCGCGCAAAAACACCCAAACTGATATAGTTTTACACTCCAATGTGCATAACTTGGGGTGTTTTTGTGGATAACTCATGGAATTGTGGAAAGTTCTGCACTCCAACGCACTCTACGTAGCACGATAAAACAAAAACATATGTTCGCATTCATTTCGCAGTGTAGTGTGCCAAAAAACCACTGTTTACGCGCATTTTTTCTGTGCATGACACGTGCACAACAGCTGGATAGCCGTGGGATAACAAATCCCGCCGAACCGGTTATCCACCGCTTTTGTGGACAAAGCCTCGCGTTGTTCGTGGACCAGCGTGGAGCCACTGTGGATGAATCGCCGTTCGTCTGCGTCGGTGTTGATGTGTGTGGAGCGTCGTACACAGGCAACGGTGATGCGATTAGTCTTCTCCATGCGCCAAAACCAGCCAATCAACATATCCACACGACATACTATGTGCGACTATTTCTTCTTATATGTTCTTTTTTCCTTCTTATAGAGGGTCGTGTGTGGACAGTGCACAGAAAACTCTTTCTTCTCTTCTTTCCCCACCACGACAGATTGTGGTACACTTGAAAGCAGTTAGTGATGCATTGTTGCGCCTCGACCTCGGAGGTCGTGGCGTTTGTATGTTGTGTGGGAGCATGTATGAAGCGAACAGAATTGCGCAATGTGGCGATTATTGCGCACGTTGACCACGGCAAGACGACCCTCGTAGACGGTCTGCTACGCCAATCCCGTATCTTCCGAGATAACCAGCAGATGGCCGAGCGCGTGATGGACTCGAACGATCTCGAGCGCGAGCGTGGTATCACCATCATGGCCAAAAACACCGCCGTGATGTACAAGGGCAACAAAATCAACATCGTCGACACCCCAGGTCACGCAGACTTCGGCGGTGAAGTCGAACGTGTGATGAACATGGTCGACGGCGTGTTGTTGCTGGTCGACGCAGTCGACGGCCCGATGCCACAGACCCGCTTCGTGCTGCGTAAGGCGCTGCAGGCAGGCCACAAGGCCATCGTGGTGGTCAACAAAATCGATCGACCCAATGCGCGCCCGCAATGGGTTGTCAACGAGACGTTCGACCTATTTGTCGAGCTGGGTGCTACTGACGAGCAAGCTGAGTTCCACACGGTCTACGCCAGTGCCATTAACGGCATTGCAGGTACAGACTTCAACAATCTCAACGATTCGCTCGAGCCATTGTTCGATGCGATCATCAACCACATCCCGGCACCCGACGTTGAACCAGAGGCGCCGCTGCAGATGTTGGTCACCAATACGTTCTACGACGACTACCGCGGCAAAATCATGATGGGCCGTGTCCGTCGTGGTTCGATGACCAAAGGGATGTCGGTCATCAAGTTCAACCACGAAGGCGAAATGAAGCCTTCGAAAATCATCCAAATCTTCCAGTACGTCGGTTTGAACCGCGCCGAAGTCGACGAAGCCACCGCGGGCGACATCATCGCCATCGCAGGCATTGCCGATGGTATGATCGGCGACACCATTGCGGATCCAACCACGCCTGAGCAGCTGCCGGTACTAGCCGTCGAAGAACCAACCGTCAACATGACGTTTGGTGTCAACACCAGCCCGTTTGCTGGTCGCGAAGGACAACATGTCACCTCCCGCAAGATCCGCGATCGTTTGTACGCCGAGCGTGAACGGGACGTGGCCTTGCGTGTCGAAGACACCGACGTGCCTGATGCATTCACGGTATCTGGCCGCGGTGAGTTGCACTTGACCATCTTGATCGAAAACATGCGCCGCGAAGGCTATGAGTTCCAGGTTTCGAAGCCTGAGGTCATCTTCCGCGTCATCGACGAGCAGCGGATGGAGCCGATTGAGCAAGTCGAAATCGAAGTTTCAGAAGCATACCAAGGTGCCGTCATCGAACTGCTCGGTCAACGCCGCGGCGTTATGCGCGACATGCGCTACCGCGACGACGGCACCGTCAGTTTGACCTTTCTTGTGCCGACCCGCGGTCTGCTCGGTTTCCGTCAGCAGTTGCTCACTGCAACCCGCGGTGAAGGCCAGATGAATTCGTTGTTCTATGAATACCAGCCCGTAGCCGGTGATATCAGCACGCGTTCCAATGGCTCGTTGGTCGCGTCCGAGTCCGGTCAGACCACCACCTTTGGTCTGTTTGGCTCACAAGAGCGTGGCCAGCTGTTCATTGGCGCCGGCGTCGACATCTACGAAGGCATGGTCATCGGTATGCATGCCCGTGAACGTGACCTCGAAGTCAACTGCTGCAAAAAGAAGCACCTCACCAACATGCGTTCGTCGGGTGCTGACGATGCACAACGGCTCGAAACCCCGCGGAATATGAGCTTGGACGATGCCGTCGAATACATCGGCGACGACGAACTGCTCGAAGTAACCCCAAAGAACTACCGCCTGCGCAAAAAGCTGCTCAACCAAGAAGAACGCAAGCGCGATCAGAAGCGCCGCGAAATGTCTTTGATGACAAACGGCTAGTCTGCTCTCTGCACCAATCCAACAGACCGAGGTACGACACGTGCCTCGGTCTGTTTGTTGTTATACTACCCAACATAATACGAACCTTTGCGACGAGGCATGCATGAACCAGCTCCGGGCATTGTGGCCCTATGTGGTACGGTATCGGACACGTTTTTTGATTGGATTGCTGGCGAGTATCGTGGCGACGGGGTTTGCCGTGCAGATCCCACAAATGCTGCGTATCATCGTCAACGACATCAATGCGCGTGGCATTGTGTGGACCGATTTGACCCACAGTGTCCTGATTATGGTGGGGTTTTCGGTCGCCGACGGTGTGTTCCGCTTCGGGCAACGTATCTTGATCTTGGGGACCGCGCACCAGGTCGAAAGCGATATCCGCGAAGGCATGTTCAAACGCCTGCTCGAGCTCGATCAGAAGTTCTATGGTGAACATCACACTGGTGACCTGATGACACGGGTCACCAATGATATATCGGCTATCCGGCAGTTTTATGGCCCCGGGGTTAGTTCCTTGGCCAGTGCGATATTGATGATTGTGACCGCTTCGGCATTGATGATGACGACCAACGCGACATTGGCTGCTATCGTGTTGATGCTGTTACCGGTGGTGACGGTGTTGTTTGTGGTGGTCGGTGCACGGATGCGCGTCATCTTCCGCAAAGTGCAGGATCTGTTCGGCGAGGTGTCGAGCCGCGCCCAAGAGAATTTCTCGGGTATTCGCACGATCAAGGCCTATACCCAAGAAGAGCCCGAAACGGCGGAATTTTTGCGTGTTAACGAACGATTTCGCCTCCAAAACGTCCGCTATGTGTTGTTGTCTGGTCTGCTTTGGCCGACGATTAGCCTCGTGATGGGTGTCATCGGTGCGCTCGTGCTGCTGATTGGTGGGCGCGCGGTGGCCGCAGGCGAGATGACGGTCGGCGATTTGGTGCTCTTCAACGGGTACCTCGCTGCACTCGCCTGGCCCGTGGTGGCCTTGGGATGGACGGTCGATTTGTTCCAGCAGGCGGCCTCTGCTGCGGGGCGTCTCGGCGAGGTGCTCCAGCGCATCCCCACCATCAAAGATGAGTCACATACGCCGGTGCAATTGACCGTTACGGGTGCAATCGAATTCCGTAATGTCGGTATCACCGTCGGTGACGGCGATGGCAAACGAACAATACTGCACGATATTTCTTTTATGGTCGAAAAGGGCAAAACGGTGGCTATCGTGGGTGCGACTGGTGGTGGTAAGACGACCCTGGTCAACCTGCTGTCTCGTGTCCAAGACCCGACGCACGGCAGCGTCCACATCGATGGCCACGATATCCGGACGGTGGCTTTGGCGTCGCTCCGTGAGGGTATCGGCTATGTGCCCCAAGATACGTTTTTGTTTAGTGTTCCTGTCCGCGAAAACGTCACGTTTGGGCGTCCCGATGCCGACGAGACCGACATCCAACAAGCATTGCTGATATCGCGCTTGAGCAACGATGTTGTCCAGCTCCCCAACGGTATCGACACGCTCGTGGGCGAACGGGGAGTCACATTGTCTGGTGGCCAAAAGCAACGGACGGCGATTGCACGGGCCGTGTTGCGCAACCCGGCGATCTTGGTGCTCGACGATGCACTGTCGAGTGTTGATACCCACACCGCAGCACAGATTCTCGAGGGGTTACGCACCTTCCGGGCTGGTCGTACGGCTATTCTGATTGCCCAACGCATCGCCACGGTGCGCGAGGCAGACCTGATTGTAGTACTACACGAAGGCACAATCGCCGAGCAAGGCACGCATACCGAGCTCGTTGCCCGCAATGGACGATACGCCGCCATGTACCAACGCGAACAATTAGCCGACGCTGTAGATAACGCCTGACACGGTGCGATGCATTCGCTCGACGAGTAATAGGACACACAAATGACAGTGTATGACGACGAGATATTAGGAAAAGCGTACGACGGTCGGTTGGTCAAGCGCCTGATGGAATTTGTCTGGCCCTACAAATGGCAGCTCTTCCTGGCGATTGGGCTGATGATCGGCAGCGCGCTGGTCGAGCTTGTGCC
>CAIZHO010000169.1 GCA_903932805.1 uncultured Roseiflexaceae bacterium
AATCCCATCCTTCGGCAGATACTGTGATACCTGCGTTTGCTACGTCTAGTACCCACTCGACCCCATCGGTACTATGCGCGTAGCCAACACGATAGGACTCGCCAGTCCCACTCCGGTACGAGAACCACATTTCGTGTAATCCTGAATCCGACCGTAACAGGGTAGGCCGCGAAAACGCCTGTGCTTTGTTCAGTTCGTATGGAATAGCCAAACCCGTCTTGTGCCACACATGTCCATTCTCAGATGTGGCACCATGGAAGCAGTGAATCATCTCGCCGTTGCCCGCATCCCAAGTGAGCGTAGACCCATACCACATGCGATATTGGTTGGCCGCATACCGTTCTACCCAGGGATACGACAAACTGATTGGGTCAGTGGCATCCGAGCTCATGAATGGCTCTGTCGCATCGAGACTCAATGACATGTCTGGGCCTACGCGCAATCTACCCACATCACCACGCCAGTGCCCACCTGGTGGATTCTGCCATCCCATAAACAGCATATAGGTGGTGCCATCGGCCTCGTAACAGTTACCGATGCTCACGCCGGCAGCATAAAATGAGCCTGCCGGACCAAAACTAAATACCGGCTGTGTGTGGGCACAGACGACCTGTCGCGTCACGATATCGATGTCGACGGCACCCACCGAAGACCGCTTCATAGCGTCGCGAGCACTATAAAATACGCGATACACATCGCCATGCAGATGCATCGGCAGCGGATTGGCGACGTGGCTCTGGAGCAATGGGTGCACGCCCCCCACAGGAAGCGAGTACAGCAACCCCAGTTTGCGCCAGTATGTGCTCATATGCGTCGTAGTCGTGTGCTTGGCAACGGCGATCGTTCGGTCGCGGTGCCAATGTACACACCCTCTCGCTCTGCATCTGCGAGGAGCATTGTGCCAGCGCCAACAACACACATGTCACCGATGGTAATATGGTCCCGAAGGGTCACGTTGACGCCGAAGAAACACTGTTCACCGATGACAACCCCACCCGAAACCACCACGTGGGATGCGATAAAGGTATGATCGTGTATTGTCGAATGATGACCAATGTGATTGCCAGACCATAACGTGACATTGTTGCCAATGGTCACAAATGGTTGAATGGTGTTGTCTTCAAGAATAAAACAGTTTTCGCCAATGCGCCCATCGTTTAGCACTGTCGCATGTGAACTTATATAACTCGTGAGCGTGTATCCCAGCGATTTGGCGGCAAGGTATTTTTCTTTGCGGATTGCATTGAGCTTCGAGTAGCTCAGTGCAACAAACATGTCGTACGATGCCGGAGGGTAGTGCTGTGCAACTTCTTCAAAAGGAACCACAGGCAACCCGCAAAATTCGTGCTCGGTGAGAAATGCTGCATCAACGGTAAAAGCGACGACCTCGTATGCGCTATCAGTGCGAAAATAATAATAGGCAAGCTCAGCGATATTCGCACTTCCGAAAATGACGAGTTTTTTGCTCATACATTCTTCCTTACCAGTATGGTGAATTCATACAGACCATAATCATGCAAAATAGCTACATTGCGTGAAAAATGACGCTTACAATAATCGAACCACTCCCCGGGGTTCGCATAATACAGGTAATCACGCTGCTTTTCACGATCTGAGTACGATGTCAAACAGTTAAATGCAAATCCTTTGGATGACGTGCGATCAAGCATTGCGAGCGTTGCTCGAAAGTACGTTTGCCAATCATCATCCGTGTAGTTCATTCGTACATTCAGAATGCCACTCGCAATCCCATAATCTGCCACCTCTGGTTCGCTCGTGACCACAAATGATGCATTTGGCTCGTGTGCATACCGTGCACGCGCCGAATCAATCATCGCTGCCGACACATCACAGCCGATGTAACGAATCCCGGGGAAACTCGGCTTGAGTACGTCATACAGCGCACCGTATCCGCAGCCGACATCGTTGACCGAAATGTCGTTGGCAGGCGTAATTACCTTGGTCAATTGTGCGAAGCGCAACAATTGGCTATCCTCACCGTTCCAATCAACTCCACGGGCTGTTTCGCCGTGTTGCCGCAGTGTCTCGGTGTAGTACTGTGCGACATCGCGCAAAATCGCAGACTCGGTATGTTCACTCATGGAGCCCCCTTACAGGTTTCACTCGTTTTTGGGTACATTTTCGTGTGCCCCCGAGCTTCTTGCGATATATTGTTCTATCGGACAAGCGCCCTCGCGACTTCGTCCCGCGACGAAAATCGTTGTCAGGCGTCACTTCTGGTGTTCACGTCGTTCGGCGGTATACACTTCACGGATAATCGTGAATGGACGTTGCTTCACCTCGGTGAAAATCTTTGCAAGATATATACCCTGTACGCCCAGGAAAAAAATAATCAACCCTGAAAAAAACCATATCGACGCAATCAGCGACGTAAACCCGATCGGTACGTTCGGCTGGATGAGCCGTAGAATGACGCTATATGTGATGTACAGCACCGCAGTAAGCGAAATCAATAAACCAGCATAAAAGGTAAAGATCAATGGAAGACTGCTGAACGACGTAACCGCATTAATCAGATGATCAAGCTTATGACCAAAGGTATATGTCGTTGGACTAGAGGCATTTTTCTTGACAATTGACTTAACCTGATTGAACCCCGTGATAATCCACAATCCACCGATGTTTATTTCGCGCTCTTGATGCAACATCAATGCATCCACATAACGCCGCTGCATCACCCGTGCGGTCACAATGTTGTCCGGTTGTGCGATGCCTGTTAGCGCACGGAACAACCGATAAAACAACGGGCCGGTTATACGCTCATAGAGACTGCCTTTGCGCGCACGCTGGACACCATACACCATATCGGCGTTTTGCTCGTGCATCACCCGCCAAAAATCGAACAGCCACTCAGGCTCTTCTTCGAGATCGCTGTCAAGCAAAAAGACATGATCCCCTGTCGCATGGGCAAGACCCGTCATCATGGCTTTGTGATGACCAAAATTGCGTGATAAATCGACAACTTTCAAACACGGATAGTGCGCTATTTGTGCCACCGCAACTTCACGACTATCGTCGGGCGAGCCATCATTCACCAGTACAATTTCGTACGCATCATCAACAAGTTGGTGCGCAACGGTTGATGCGCGTGCGAGGAACTCTTCGATGTATGGAGCAGAACGATACAAGGTTGCGACAATCGAAAGTTTCATCGGTGTACGTACCTCATTGCCGCCGCAGCATTGGGTCCACAATTAAACAGCACATCAACAATGCTGACCCCGTGGACAAATTCTCCCCAGAGTTGCGAGTACTCGCCGTATCCAGCATAGTCAAACCAAGTAAGTTTGAGATTGTAATCCACAAAAACCTGTTCGTCGACATAGTCTCGTGCAGCCGGTCCCGAGATGTACTCTGTCCCACCGGCTTTGGCACATAAATCAGCAAGCCGCTCCGTTTTGCCTTCGATGAGCACGTAGTCGCTCGAAGCAGAAATCACCGTATCGATCCCAATATACGTGCAAATGGACTGCAAGAAGGTGCGATTCAACACCGACAGATGGGTGTATGTCTGCCCGCAATAGAGTGGTTCGAGCAGCTTCGCGACCTCTGTGTAGTAGGGGGCACGTTTGTAATTGGTCATCAACGCCTTCCAATGGATGTCTTGCCACTCCGTCCCATCCAGCTCCGTGTCACGAATTTTTTGGAAGTACTTGCCTTTGACCAATACAGGTACCGTCAACCACTGGACTCCCTGTGGTGTTTTTATCTGGTTGCGGTTGCGCCAATCACGGCGCGTGTATTGCATGTCGTCGTACAATATGAACTCATCAACGGCAGCGATCATGTCAAAATATCCCTTCCATGGGATATAGTTTGATTGAACGATTGCAACTTTCTTCATGGCTGAGTCGCCTTTACTTTCATGACGCGGAACGTGTTGGTGCTCAATGCAGGAACGTCCTCGTACCTCGACCGTATGTATGCTGCGAGCAGCGGATGAGTCTTGGAGTATCTCAACGCGTCGTTCCTATCCATGGGATCATCAGACCAGATCACATAGTGTATCCGCCTTGCCTGCATACGTGCTATTTCGTTGCGTTCGAAAGCGGGCTGCCGTGTCCAGGTTGGATATATTTCCCAGACGGGCGCTCGCGTGTTGAGGAGCGCATACGCACCTGGCCAAAATGGGACGATGAGTCCACCATCCCCATTGTCGTTAAGCGCTGCGTGAACACGCTGAAAGAAAGCGACTTCGGCTGCGATATCTTTGCTTATCAAAACGCGGGATCCTGCAATCGTGACCGTCTGACATTGCGTATAGACAGCGCACTGTATCCCAGGGTGCAATGGGACCATTGCCGCTGCGGATAGTGTGATCAGTCCGATCATCACTGCGACACGCAGCCGCTGAGTTAGCGAAAGGCAAACACAGAATAATGCAACCAAAAACGGTGCCATAGATTGCGCAAGGTGGGCTGGGTCTGCTCGTGAAAACGCCACATGGGTGTAGACTACGGCGAGCGCACTGCTAGCAAGCAATAACACAGGCGCTTGCTTCATGCGGATCCAAATGGTGAGCGCGTAGATGTACAACGCCCAGCCCCCTAGCAGTAATGCAACAAACCAAATCCCAATGCTCAGACGTTGGAGTATTTGTCTCGGTGCTTCGTCAAACGAAACCAACCACAACACCAATGATGCCGGACCCAATGATGCGAACGGCTCTCGCAGAAGTGAAATCATGAAACAACACTACTGGCAAAAGCAACCCCATCGACAGGAGTCCATAGACACCGTGGTTGCGCCCCATTATCGCTACGAGGCCGATTCCTATTCCCACCAAGAGCGATCGTCGCACCGTTACGTTCGACACAAACCAAGAAAACAATACCACCAACACCATACTCGTACTGATATCGAAAATTTTATGGCGAGGGAACATCCACAGACAAAGCACACACAGAAAGCACACGGCAATCAACTCATCACGTACGTTCCGGATCATCCCCGCACGTATTATCCAGCGCATCAAGAGAATGCTCGCACCCAATTGACTGAGCATAGCAGCAAGACGCATCGCGAGCACGCCGGTATCGCCCATGAGGATCATCGTACCAGCAACCAAGAAATATCTCCCCGGATCATACCCGCTGTAATCACGCAACGTAAAATCACCAGCGAGAAATGCTTTGGCACCGTACCACAAATACCCTTCGTCTCGAAGAGAAAATCCCGTCATCCCATGCCACAGGAACAACCCTGCGATGAGAAGCAGTGGATACAGCAGTAGCACCCTATTTTTTTGAGAAAGTACAACTGCAACGTTCATGTTTTAAATATACCACAGCGCACCAGAACCTGACCTCTGCATATGTCACGCTGAACCTTGCATTCGCACAACACGCTACCGGGTACTCGTAAATGTCACTTCACATCTAAGCTGTGCAGGACTCTTTGTGTATACGTTTTGGGTGAGGAGTCCGATATCTGGATGCGGCCGATAATACTGCGTATACAGAATCTCTCGCGTTCCCGTTAACCCACTACTGTGCATCCATACCTGTGTGAGGTAACGAATGATTTCTTCACGACGGGAGAACGCACAGTCATTTTTACCCACTTCACCACGGCGAAATCGGAGGGTGTATGAGAAATAAATCCGTATGGAGCGATGCATTGCGAGGCGCGAACCGTCTTTGTCAAAGACAGGTAGCACGGTGTTGGTTTTGACATCGGTGAGGGTAAACCATACATCCATCATCTGTAAATCAAATCTGTTAAATACGTTGATTTCCGTGTCTCCATAGACACGCGCCGCCTGCGCCAGTGGGTGATTATTGTATCCGTCGTGACCCATGATTGGAACTGGGGTTGTCAGACCGTAGGCCAACCCAAGAAAAATCGCATGCCACACAACCATACCGAACACAAGGCTGGGCGGCTGCTGACCTGGCACCGTTGCGGCCCAGTCTGGTTTGGGCCGTGGCTGCAGGCAAACCTCAGGCGTCGCCTTCCGACGTGCGGTAACAAACCGGTATATCGCAGGACCGATCGTGAGGAGCTTACCAAGCCACAATAGTGGAAAAACTATCCAGAGGACGAGCACGTGGCGCGCAAGCAAGAGATACAAACGATACCCGCTTACGACTTTGTTGTCCTCGGGGATCACTCCATGCAGGTCTTCCAATACAGCATCGGCCGAAATTCCGAACCGAGCCAACGCGTCATGGTTGGTAGATACCGGGGTCAACGTCACCCGATCAAAGAAGTCGACACGGCGCAGTAATTGTGCGGTTCGATCGTGCATGTCACGTTTGTCGTTATAAAACAACAGCAACTTGCGCTTCGGATCGACCCCCCACTGCGGCCAAAAACAGATGATCCACAGAAGTATTTCGAAGTATGCCAGCGAACCAAGTTGCAACCCAACTGCTGACAAGAGAAAAAACAACATTCCCCATACAATAGCGGTCATGCGCCACCACCCGCCGATTAGGACAAACGGGAGCAGAATGACATACCACATCATCATCACGACGAGTGTCATTCGTGCAGCGAGCACGGGGAGCTTGCTTTGAAGCAAGAAAGGTTCGACCAGGTAGTGGAAACGAAACATGAAATTATTTACAAACAACAAGGGGCCAGCCGACCCAGTCATCCACGCAGGATCGTCCAAATGCATCATGAGCGAGTATATGCACACCAGTCCATAACTCAAGATCAACACGAATTTCGCAACCGTGATGCTTTCGTTCCCGGGGAGCTGAGCGCCGTAGCCGAAAAACGGTCGAATCTGAGGATACTTCTTGACGACATACCCATCAATGGATAGTGTTCGACCAGCCTCTGTTATGAGAAAGAAGAGTGCAACCATGGCAGCGATGTCATTGCCCAACGTGGTTGTGCCGAGGTACACCTCACCGAGTAACCACATGACCAAGAGAAAGAATCCAATCGCAAATTGTGTTGCAAACCCGAACATGATGAAAAGCGAGCATATCAGTTCGAATGCACTGAAATATCCCATTGGCAAGAAGTGTTCTTCGGGGAGCAGAAGACTCGCAACATCGACGGCGCGCATAAAGAGAACCAAACCAAAAAAGAAGCGCAGCACCGCCAGTCTGTTCCGTTCGTATGGGGTAAAAATCGGGAACGAGCGTGTTTGCAAAAATATTCCAACTCGAGACAAAACACCAGACGTTTGTGGAACAAAACGATGTGATAGATAGACGATCGCCGCGATTGCAGCAAAACTCACTGCAAACGTTGTGAGCAGCAATACATATCCATCATCCATGACAGTACTCCGTGGGTTAGCCGATTTTTATCATAGTAGCACAGAGAAGCATGATCGGGATTTCGTCGAGGCTTCGCGGTGAAAATACTGCTTAACAATATTTACGTTTGCTTTCTTCACGCAACGTACACGAAACCGTACGGTACAGAATCGAGCGCAATCATGACCACATATATGCCCACAATCCCCAGATCAGTCCGGGATGTGTATGTGTTTTTGATCGCGATGCAATTCACTGGTGAAATAGGCTTATCTGTCTCAGAATGGGATCATCATGGCTACCTAGGAGGGAACAATACCACGTCGCGAAGCGCAAGCGTGTGTGACCAGGTAAGCAGGCACCAGGGTTGCCTACCCAATCCACAGCGGGTACACACAACCGCGGATGTCTTGGACGTGAATTCTGCGTTTGTGAGGCGTATCAATCAGTCCGTCGTCGGCTGGCCTTTGACAATCGAGCGTCACACACCTTATCGCATGCTGGTGAACGTCACTTCACACCGTACTTCTACCGGGTTTTTACGGTAGATGTTTTGCGCCACCAAATCTTGATCAGGATGCGGTCGATGATACTGCGTAAAGCGAATCTCACGCGTACCAGTTAAACCGACATTGTGCATCCATACTTGGGTGAGATAGTCCATGTGCTTTTCCCATCGGGTGTAGCCACAACCAGTTTGAAAAATTTCGCTCCGGCGGAATCTCAACGTGTTCCCGAAATACACTCGATCTGAACGATGGAGTGCGAACCGAGATCCATCTGTGTCAAAAATAGGCAGCAATGTATTTGTTTCAACATCGGTCAGGGTAAACCAGTTATCCATCATCTTTAAGTCAATGCTGTTAAACACATCGATGTGCGTATCACCATACACGCGCGCAGCCTGCGCCAGTGGGTGCTTGTTGTATCCTTTGTGCCCCATATATGGCACCGGAATGGCAATTGCATAGGCAAGCCCGAGAAAAATCGCATGCCACACAACCATGTTGAAAATAAGACTTGGCGGCAGCTGCGTCTGCACTGGTGCGACCCACTCTGGTTTGGGGCGAGGCAATACACAGACCCCAAACATCGCTCTGCGTCGTGCCGCAACGAACCGATATACGGCGGGACCGATCGCAAGGATTTTGCCGAGCCACAACATTGGGAGTGCCAACCACAGGACGAGTACGTGGCGTGCCAACAATAAATACAGATCGTAACCAGCAGCTACGTTGTTTTCGCCGGGGATTACGCCATGCAAATCTTCGAGTGCAGCTTCGACAGAAATACCGTAGGTCGCTAACAGATCATGATTCTTCGATACGGGGGTCAACGACACGCGATCAAAGAAATCAACGCGGCGGACAAATTGTACCGTTCGGTCGCACAAATTACACTTGTCGTCATAAAAGAGGAGCAGTTTTTTGGATGAATCTACCCCCCATTGCGGCCAGAAACAAGCAATCCACAAGATCATCTCGATGTATGCGAGCGAGCCGAGCTGGAGCCCTACTGATGACAACAGGAAAAACAGTACACCCCAAATGATTGCTGCGATGCGCCACCACCCACCGAGTAACACAAACGGGAGCAAGGCGGCATACCAAACCATCATCACCACGAGCGATAAACGCGCAGCCAGCACGGCTAGCGTGCTTTGGAGCATGATTGGTTCAATAAGGTAGTGAAAACGAGACATGAAATTATTGACAAACAACATGGGGCCAGTCACCCCAGTCATCCATGCAGGCTCATTCAAATGAATCATGAGCGAGTACATACATACCAGCCAATAACTGAAGAGCATGACGAATTTTGCGACCGCGATGCTTTCGTTGCCAGGGAGGTGGGAGCCGTAGCCAAACACTGGCCGCAGAAAAGGAATCTTCTTGACGACGTACGCATCGATTGAGAAAGTTCTCCCTGCTTCGGTCAAGAGCAAGAAGAGCGCGACCATTGCGCCGACATCGTTCCCCAGCGTAATGGTGCCGAGATAGTCTTCTCCGAGGATCCACATCACCAACATAAAAAATCCGAGCGCAAACTGTGTTGCAAACCCGAACATCACGCACAGCGCGAAAATGATTTCGAACGCACTAAAATACCCCAGCGTCATGAAGTATTCTTCTGGCAGCAGTAGGCTTGCGACATCAATGGCCCGCAACAAGAGGATTAAACCAAAAAAGAAGCGGAGCACTGCGAGTCTATTGTGTTCGTATGGAGTGAAAACAGGGAACGAGCGTGTCTGGAGAAATGTTCCGAATCGAGACAAAACAGTCCGCGATTGTGGGACAAATCGATGTGCAAAGAAGACAATTGCTGCAATTGCTGCAAAGCTTACCGCGAACGCCGTTTGCAGCACCACAAACTTCTCATTCATGAGATACCCTCCGAGAATTGACCGCTCGTTAATTATCTTAGCACAGTGAAGCAACAGTATCGCAGGAGTAGGTTTTGCGGAGTATCTGACGTCAATATCGCGTGGATTGACAACGACCACAGCGTCCAATATAATCAACGAAAGTTTGCGAACAACGACGGTTCCACACAGCAGAAGCGCACTCCAAAGCCGGATTACGTGTCAGGTTGACTGTAGCTTGTTTCTGCAAGCCCACCTCACCAGGCTGGTGTGGAGGGCTTTTTTGATGGAGGTTCGTCTATGGAGTCGTTTACGCGTGGTATCGTGTTCGGACTCACCATTGCGGCCCCGGTCGGGCCAATCGGGTTGCTGTGCATCCGGCGTACGCTGGCCCATGGATGGCGGGCTGGGTTTGTATCAGGACTCGGTGCCGCAACCGCAGATGTGTGCTACGGAGTGTTAGCAGTATTTGGACTGACGGCACTGACACAACTCCAACGCCCTGCCGCCTTCATCGGCGGCTTTTTGTTACTCTC
>CAIZHO010000170.1 GCA_903932805.1 uncultured Roseiflexaceae bacterium
CATTCAATACCATGTATGCAACAAACTGTGGGCTCACAACGATCATCGCTGTGACGGCACAAATGATATACCGCTGCACGTTCCGAATCCCTTGCGATACATGAGGTGACGGAATACGCAAAAATCGGAACGCCTCGCTGACGAGAGGGATAACTGCAAACAAGACGAGTTGTTCTCGCACAAGAAAGAGCGCACCTAAGGTAGCACCAATTGCTACCCAAGGCAGCTTACGGTCCGGTTTGTCCATGTGCCAAAGCCATGATCGAACGAAAAGCGCACTCACAAAGAACCCATTTGCATGTGCGAATGGCATCTGCACGGTCATATAAAAGACCAATGGCGTGGCTAGCCAGAACGCGACCGTCGAAACAGTGCTGTGCCATGATTGTGCCCAGCGCTGCGTGAAGCGACGCACGATCAACAGACCTACGAACGCATAGAATGCAGAGCTATAGCAGACTGCTCGCTGATATGGCCAACTGTACCCGTCTGCTGGGATGTGAAGGCCAATTCCGACGAATTGTGCACTTCTGAGAACAACATCGGTGCCAATGAACCAGGGTGCCCACAGTATTGCTGATCCAATGGGGGCAATGTTGCCGTAGAGCTTGGTTTTGGGGCGAACGCGATTCTGCTGGAGCAGGCTTTCATTGATCCCTGATTTGGGGTTCAAACGGGCAAAGGTACGATATTCGTTTTCGAAGTTCACGTCATGATCAAACCACACTGACCGGATCCATGAGTAGTATTGCACTTCGTCGGTTGCGTAGACTCGTGGGAACGAGATCCCAAGTGCGATAACGAAGAGAACGCCGAGCAAAAACTGCCCGGCGTCCCGTTTGTAGCTTCCCAGAACTTTGGCGTACATCGATTGTCTCAGCGTTGTGCGCGAATGAAAGGAACGAACAGGGTATTCGCAGTGACTGCGACGGTTGTCTCGAATGCAATAGTAGTGGATGTCGGGTTCCCAGCGCCATCCAAGAATTTGATGTAAGTCTTGTAGTACTGAGTACCGGTTGCGATGTCGGAATCGACCAACCCATCTTGCAGATTCCAGTCGAATGTCGTGTACGTTGGTGTCTTTACTGCAGCCCACCGCAACGAGGTATCTGTTTCGATCGGGCAAGATCCAGTAGTGGTACAGACCGCGTTCGCAACCCAAACGCCCCAATATTGCTTCGTTGCTCCGCCACCTACATAGAGATTATCGGTAACTGTGCCGCCTGAAAGAGTGACCGTGCCATCGTATGATCCAGCACTTACTGCGAACGATGGTGTTGGAGCGACACTCATGACCGGTGCCGTTGCATCATAGACGAGGTCGTACATGGCACGTGTTTCGGCGTTTCCTGCCCCGTCGGTCAGTGTGACGTCGACCCCGACGTTATTTGGCGTGCCGGCAGCCGTGCTCTTATTCAGCACGACGGATTGATTCGAACCAATCATACCTTCGTTAAACGTATAGACAGTGTCGTCCACTGTGTACGTATCGAGTCCAGAGGGATCGGTGACAGCGGTTACGGTAAATCGCCCTGCCATCGAA
>CAIZHO010000171.1 GCA_903932805.1 uncultured Roseiflexaceae bacterium
CGGTCAAAACGAGGGTTGGTTGTGTACGCGTTGGTTCAGCGATGTCAGACCAAAACGCAGTCGTATAAATGGTCTGTGGGTACAAATAACGCAGTGACTGCATAACACCACCTCATACGTGTGAACACGCACACTATAACGCAAAACGTCAATTCTGCATATCGGAGCAGCGAATGGTGTGTGGTATACTCAAACGAACATTTGTGCGAAAGGTCCGCAGTGCACGCACTCACAACCGAACAACAGGCAGTCGTCAACCATCCTGCCGGATCTCATGCCCGTGTGCTGGCCGTCGCTGGATCCGGCAAAACAACGACAATGGTGCATCGCATTATGCACCTCCTTGGTACAGGAGTGACGCGGAGTGCCGTACAGGTCGTCATGTTTAATGTGCTCGCGCGCAAGCAGTTCGCCGACAAGCTGACCGACATCGGCTGTACTCCGCGCGAGCAACCAGCAATCGACACCTTTCACTCGTGTGCCTACCGCATCATCAAACGAGCAATTGACGCGGGCATCTATGCAGCTCCCAAGGAGCAGTGGATCGAGGACGATTCAGAACAAGCACGGTTGTTGGTGCACCGAGTCGTCCAGAACCTCGAGCGCGAAGGGGTCATCCAGCCCAATACTGTCGATGTCGAACTTGCGCTATCGGCCATTGGGCTTTGGAAGGGCGAGCTTATTCCTGCCGAGCGGGCACATGCAGCGTGTAGTGGCGATAGCGCGCTGATCGATGTGTATGTACGCTTTGAGCACGAGCGCGAACAACGTCAAGCGATTGGTTTTGATGATTTTGTCCCAATAGCGGTCAATCTGTTGCGCACCCATGTGTCGTTTCGCCAGCAGTGTTTTGGGCATTTGCGTCACCTGATTGTCGACGAATACCAAGATATCAATGCAGGGCAACAGGTTCTCGTCGAGTTATTAGCAGGGACACACGCTGACCTAATGGTGGTCGGCGATGACGATCAGACCATCTACGAATGGCGCGGCGCGCGACCGGATTTCATTCTGCAGTACATGACGGGTACGGTCCTCGGACGGGCAGTGTGCGATTATACTCTTTCGCATTCGTTCCGCTTTGGGCCGCTGTTGGCACAAACGGCATTGAACGTCATTGCAAATAACACCGTTCGGGTCGCAAAACCGCTGACTGCGCATGCGGTGCAGCAATCAACGGATGTTTTTGTGGTGCGCGAACAGGCGGAACAGAGTACCGAGAGTGACCAGATGCTCTGTCAGCAACTGTTGTCACTGGTCCAACGCACGGGCGAACCGCAGCATATCGTCGTACTCGGTCGGACTTTTTCGCAGCTCCAAGGCCTCGAAGCAGCTTGCTTGCACCGCAGAATCCCCTATCGCGTCCTCGGTCGGCGCCCCTTTTTTGAGCGGCGTGAAGTAGCAGCACTGGTGGATTATCTGCACATTGCTGCTGACTGGCAGCACACCGTTGATGCTGACAATGCTGCACTCGTGTTGTCGATCGTCAATATGCCAAATCGTTTTTTGAGTGCAGATACGATGAAAGCCGCACTCCGCGATGCAAAGGCCCAACAACGCACCGTTGCCGAGTTCTTTCATACGTTGGTAGATCCGACACAATCACCGTTGACGCGCGTCGCACGTGAGCGCATGCGCGACCTCACCGACACGTTGATTCGTCTCAACGAGCTTTGGCGGCAAACCCAACCCGTCCAGGTGGCATTCCAAACGATTCTGTCAACCACGAATTATCTGGCACATTTCACGAACTACTACGGCAATGGTTCTGAATCAAGTGATCGTGTGAGCTGTGTGACACAGTTCATCGAATTTGCCAAAAGTACTGGATTAGCCGTGGGCGATTTTGTCACGCACTTCCTCGCCCTCAATCATACATTTGGGTATCCCGAAGAACAACAGATATTATTTACAACAGTCTATCGTAGCAAAGGGCTCGAATACGATTACGTCTTTATTCCCCGTGCCCAAGAAGGGTATATGCCGGTGCTGTTGAGTGACACATTGCAGGTCTGGGACAAAGCACACACATCACGCCCGATACGGATCAGTTCTGACAACATCGAAATGGAACGGCGTTTGTTTTATGTTGCCATGACGCGTGCGAAACGTGCACTGTACATTGGCGTCTCTGCACCGCCTCCCTCAGGAGATGCCATCGAGAGCAAGCCGGTCGAACCGTCGCGATTTCTACACGAAATGCACGTAGAACCGACCGCGGCGGTGATGCGCCATCTTGCTGCCGCAGTCGCCGGGGGCACATTGTTGCACATGCTCGAAGCACTCAAAGAACATGGAGCGTCAGATGTGTTTTTGCAACAACTGTTGCGGTATTTTACTGACCGCCCAGGCGTAGCGCGTATGATCGGTAATGAACGTATCCCGCGCTGGAGCCCTATCGTGCGGTCGACGTCGCCCGTACCCGTACGCCGCAAAAGCAAAGCTCCCATGCTCCCGTGGTGGTCCTCGGTCGACGTCTCGCCATCCACTGATCGCGAGGAAGAGCGCTAATCCGCACAGATACGTTCGACACTCTCTCGATGTAACTGGATGAGTAGTTCATTCGGGTAATTTTTTCCTTGGTACCCCCCGGCGAGGCATGCTGCAATCTTCAGGTTGTGGCGTCGTACCCATGCATCGACCAATGCATCCCGAGTGCGGAGCATGTCGCTGGTGATGCCCGTCAGCCCGCCGATGTCACAGCCTTCGTAACTGTCCATCCCGGCATTGTAAAGAACCACATCGCCTGGTTGTACCTGTGCATCGAGGTCTGCGAGCAACGCGTTGACCGTTGGGAGATACGTCGCAGCGGTATGCACATGCACCCGGCGGTGGGGTGCGGTGGGAGTGTATGCTTCGTATGTTGCGGTAGTCATGTCGTAGTGCATTACATGATCCCAGCCAGCGATGATATCGTGCGTGCCACCGCCGCCGTGTGCGTCAAAATCCAAGATGAACACGTGCCGTGCACCCGCAGCCAGCGCTTCGCCAGCAGCGATAGCGATCCCATTAAATGTACAGAAGCCGCCACCCCGCGCCCGAGACGCATGATGAAATCCCGAAGCCAACGCATATGCACGGCCATCCCGGAGCGCAGCATGGACTGCAGCAACCATTGCACCGGTCTGCGCGGTCACCGAAGTCCACGTGTGTGGATCCCACGCGAAATTTTGTGATTCTGCAAGATCCAGTGGCTCCCCCGTTTCGATTGCAGAGATATACGCGGGTGTGTGGTATCGTTCAAGAATTTCACGCGTGACTGGTTCAGGGATAGTAATCTGATACCCTCGCCGCGACAGAGCACGAGCGACATCAGCTCCTTTTTTTGTGGTGTCAAAGTTCACGCTTGTCTGTGTCGTCTTGTCATTAAAAAAAATCGCTGCCATGGTATTTCCTTTCATCCCTGTGAGAAAGAATCATCACAAACCACAATTCGGTACTGGTCGTTGACCATACCGACAAAAACGGGATTTTTTCGTGTGAATACTTAATAAATGTCCACAATTGTGGACTAAAAAATGCGGTATAGTTACGTTATACGTGATTGATAATAACACAGGTAGAGGTCGTACGAGCACATGGACAAAAAACTCGCACTCCGTATAGCCCCTATTACGGCTGATGAACTCTATATTGATGAGCATGTTGTTGTAGCACTTGAGAATGCGACCAAGCAAATAATTACGCACGGTGCGTACATCAACGCTGACGGTGAGGATGTATACATCGAAGACGAGCAAGAATTTGCTCGTGCAAACACAATTGTCTACACCCCGCACCACGTCATACCCTCAGCGCGTCCCAAATACCCCGAGTCGTATGGGTTTGTGCATAACCAGACCACACTGACTGTTGCACACGAGAGACACAAGCTCGGGTATCGGGTCGTTCTGATCAATTGTTCGACAGTGACCGATACACTCACGACTTCACCACAGGTGTACCCCGAGTCGATTTTGCGTTCATCGAGTTTGTTGTACTGCCTCGAAGGTGGCCCGTTCGATTCTGATGCGCTCGATGAATTCCGTGATGATACGATTGTCGTCACCCCGCAGGTACCGATTTTTCGTAATCACGAAGGTAACCTGTTGCGCAGTCCCTGGCATGCTGACATCGTGACTGCAGCGCCTGTACATGCGCTCGATGTGCAGCAATATGCGCCAAGTCGCGCAGCAGAGATCGCTGTGGCAATGGCTCGACGTGCCCAACGTCTCGTCGATGCAGCCGCAGCAACAGCAGCAAATGTGCTTGTGGTAGGTGCCTGGGGGTGCGGGGTACACGGCAATGACGCAGAGCTTGTGGCGACCGTGCTGCGCGTAGCATGTGAACGACCAGCAGCGCGGGCATTTGCAATCGTCGATGTGGCAGTCGCAGATACTGATCCAGCCACGCCGCTCTACCTGACATTTGCCAAACACTTCCAAGAAAAGAAGTTCTGAGATACCATTACCGCTTATTTTGGTGTAAAGTATTGTCAGTGTATCAAAGAGGGTCTATGACCACGGATCAGCATGTCCGGCTCTACATTGATCAACTCCTCGCGGATTTCCGCAAGGGATTTGAACCATTTGTGATTACCGTTTTGAAAAGTACCCATGGCGCTGATTGGTTTACAGTTTTACGAAATACTCCTGATCTTCGCACCCCTGTCGACGCGCGAAGCCTCCAGCTTGATGCGACTGCGTTGGTTCGAATCATTCTTGCACACTGGGATAGTACGTTTGGCCGGGTATTGTCTGCGGCCGATCGTTCATTGCTGTACGAAATCCGGTCTGTTCGGAATCGCTGGGCTCACCAAGCATCAATACCCCTGGATGATGTCGATCGGTTGGCTGATAATGTGATTCGTCTGTTGACATCTATTCGCGCAGAGCACACCAACCAAATCCTCGCACAACGTGAAGTGTTCCGTGTCCAACGGTATGGCTCAATTGCTGCTCGGAACGCGTGGCGTACCCCCGTTGTGTGGTTCGCAGCTATTCTGGTCGGTCTCGTGACGACACTTTCACTCGGTTATGGGGTCTACAATGCACTGTATCAACCAAGCCCAATAACTCCTATGCCGACCCAAATCCGCTCCGCTACGGGCTCTGATGTGGGTGCTTTGCCTCCTCTTTCTCCTAATGCAGTGCAGAACCAGCAAACGATGACACCCATTGCAGCCGACGCACCCAGTACCATACAAGCGGTGGATCCAACCTTTGTGGCATCTGATTCGTACCCCTGTCTCCCTGGCCAAATCAAAGGGAATGCGCGTACGAATATTTACCACCTGCCTGACGGGATGTACTACAGTGTGACGCGTAACGACCGAGTGGTCTGTTTTGATACGCCTGATGCGGCGATCGAAGCCGGCTTTCGTGCGTCGAAGCGTTGACCATACAGCCATTTGCTCCGCACACCATATCAACGGCCCCTCTCTGATTCACTGTGCTATACTGACACCGCATGTATATGCCCATACAGCGGTCGCTGCGTGCATTTTTTGGCATCGGAACACACGGGCTGCATAAAGGTCGAGATATGGCACTACCATTCATCAAAAATAATGTCTTTTCGATCCTGGTCATCGCGGCTTCGGTTATTGTATCATTTGCGTTAGTGTTACCAGGCAAAATTACTGCACCTGCCATGTACACCGCATTCGCTCAGGTGTCGATAGACAGCGAACACGCGCGTGAATTGTTTGCACCGAACGGCGACCCAGACGCAGACATGGACAATATTCTGTACCAGACCCGCTCTGCGTTGGTGCGCGATTTTCCGACGCTTGGGACAGTAGAACTCAATCCCATACTCAGCTGGGAGCAACAGATACTGACCATCACCGTCACCGGGATTCGATCAGACGAAGTCACTGCAGCGGCAAACTCCTACGCAGACACGTTTATCCGGACGACGCAAGCAGCTGGAGGGCGTGAAATACTGCGCAACCTCCTCGGTTGGGAGACAGTCCGTTCGCTCAAGGGCGAAGCTGCCCGTACCGAGTACGAACGTATTCTGCGCGCAATGGTCCAAGACGGTGTCTTTTCGTTCGGTAAACCCATTGAAGTTGTGAGTTCGTTTACGCCGTTCGAGTCGCTTACTGCGTCCAATCGTAGTGATGTACTGCGTGAGATGGAATTCACCCGGCAGAATCTGCTCGTCGAGCTTGGAACAGCCACCAACGCGGCCGTGATTGACGAACTCAAGCAACGCATCGCTCATATTGAATACTTTATTCTTACCGCACAGACGGATTTTCCAGACACTGTATTTAATCCAACGGTCGCA
Source organism: uncultured Roseiflexaceae bacterium (assembly GCA_903932805.1). GTDB lineage: Bacteria > Chloroflexota > Chloroflexia > Chloroflexales > Roseiflexaceae > UBA965. The sequence goes on from CAIZHO010000171.1 coordinate 6,274, forward strand.
GGTGGATTTTCGCGGGTGACGACAGCGATGAGCGCGCAGCTTGCCCCAACACTTTCGGTATGGGTGCTCATCCTCTTGGCGTTGCTTGGCGGGGTGGCATTTGCAGCGGTGTTTTTGCGCATCGATCGAA
>CAIZHO010000172.1 GCA_903932805.1 uncultured Roseiflexaceae bacterium
ATGATTGCTTCGGGACCGGTGCAGTATGCCATACGCACACCAGGTGCCAAAATTTTGGAAAACGTGGCTACATGGATGACCCAACCCTTGGTGTCGAGTGCAGCCAACTGCGGCAGGCGCTCACCTTCGAACCGCAAATCACCATACGCATCGTCTTCGAGGATCAGTACGCCGTATTGCTCTGCCAACGCAACCAATCGCTTGCGGTTAGCCAACGGCATCATCGTACCGGTCGGATTCTGATAGGTGGGGGTCGTATAAATGAACTTGGGGTGAATGTTGCGGGCCTTCAGGTCTGCCAACATCGTTGCGAGTGCATCGATGTCCATCCCGTCGGCACGGACAGGCACTGTTTCGATTTTGGCACCGGCTTCTTGGAAGGAGCGCACGGCACCAATGAAACACGGTCCTTCGACAATGACCACGTCACCCGGATCAACCAGGATTTGGGGCACGAGTGCCAAGATTTGACTCGATCCATACGAAATCATGGTGTTGGCGGCAGTCGCAGACGTCACGCCACGTGACTGCAAACGATCGACGACCAATTTTATCAATCCCGGGTACGTCGGACCGTAATTCAACGCACCGTTGACGTCTTCGGCTAAAATCTCGGCAGTTGCATCCACAAGCTGTTTGACGGGAAAGTGCTGCGGATCGGCGAATCCGTATGCGAGACTGATTGTCCCTTCGGCTTCATCACCCCAACTCCCGGATTCGGGGACGGTCTTGGCACGCGTCGAAAACAATGCATCAAGAGACTGAATCGCAGAACTCGTCATATACTCTCCTCAGTGCGCGCATCTTGCATGGTGTATTGTACCAGAATTCATCTATTCACCCTGCTGAATAGTGCACACCCGTCAATTGTTTGTCTGACGCATTTCGCGCATTGCAGAGCCAATCGAAGCAATCCCTTTGACAAGATTGGGGACCGTCTGGAAGCTGAATGCAATCCGCATCTCATGCGTGCCTTGTCCATTTGCATACCCGGTGGTGCCGGGCAGAAAAGAAGCTCCGTGGCGGATGGCCACATTGTTCAATGCAACCGCTGGTAAATCGTGTGGCAAATACCCATACACAAAGAATCCACCTTCGGGCACATTGGTCCGTACATCGGCGGGGAAGTGCTCTGCTATGGCCTGTACCATCGCTGCGCTTTTGGTGGCGTAGTGTGACCGCAGCGATTGAATGTGACGTTCGAGCCACCCATCTTGGGCCATATGCGACACCAAGCGTGTCACAAATGTTCCACAGTCACTCTCACTCTTGAATGCGCGGAGCCGCTTCATCACCGCCGGCGGTCCATATGCCCATGCCATGCGTACACCGGGCGCCAGAATCTTCGAAAAAGTCCCGATGTGCAAGACCCACTCGTTGCCGGGCAGGGTCAACATCGACGGTGCCGTATGTGGTTTGAAATGCAGATCACCATACGCATCGTCCTCCACCACAAGGACGCCATGCTCCGCAGCCAATGCCACGAGTCGCGCCCGCGCAGAAGCAGGCATCAGGGTGCCAGTGGGATTCTGAAAGGTGGGGATGGTGTATATGAATTTTGGCCGAACATTCTGGCTCTTCAGGTCTGCAAGACAACTGGCAAGCGCATCAATATCCATTCCTTCGGGACCGACGGGGATTGTTTCGATGCGCGCTCCGGACGCTGCAAAGTACTCGACAGCGCCGAGGAACGTTGGCCCTTCGACAATGATGGTATCACCTGGTTCAATCAAAATCTGCGGGAGCAGACCAAGGACCTGGCTCGAACCATAGGTAATCATGAGTTGTGCGGGATTGACCTCCACTCCACGCGCTTCGAGCCGCTGCGTAACGAGCGCATGGAGGCGCGCGTCTGCAGGTGCGTAATTCATAATTGCATCGACGTTTTCGCTCAGCAAACCTGAAACAGACGCCGTTATTTGATGCGTAGGAAATATACTCGGATCAGCATCACCAAAGGCCAAACTAATCGTGTCTGGCTTTTCGTTGGGCAAATCAACCAAAATCGATGTCTGATGTGCGACACGTCGGGCAGCCTGTGAAAACAATTGCTCATACATAGAAGTGTCAGGGACGCGGGTCATAGATCCTCCGTAATTGGGGTCAAAGTGGGGAAACGTAGTTCACGACGACATGCTTCCATCCAGTTCATGGTCGCCTGGATTTGGCCGCGGCGGTACTGCAAAACGGCAGTTCGGTACTGGTCGTCGCCAGGATCAATAGTAATCTCGTCGAGCCAATGTTGGCACCGCAGTGTCTGCTGGTCGTACAACGCAGCGATGGCTGCTGGACCGTGTAGGGAACAAAAATACAACTTCGCGAGGAACTCGATGCGCATATCTCGCGGGTACGCAACGGGGGAAGAACGCCAGCGTGCATAGACGGCCTGCCCAGCAGGAGTACAGACGAGCATGCGCTTCCCGCGGCCATCATCTTCCGTCTCAATCGCACATATGTACCCCACCTCCTGCATACGCGCAATGACTGCATAAAAGGCACTCTGCTTAATGTGCCAAATAGTGCCGAGCGGAGAATCCACAACAGTCTGGTGTAACGCATACGCATGCACAGGAGCTTCGATTAAGAAACCCAAGATGGTATGCTCGTATGTGAATGTTGTTTTTTGACGTGGACTCATATTGATTCTATGATACACAATCGTAGCTTCATCCGGGAGGTTCACATGTCCGAAGTAGACGAAAAGGCCCATTATCTGGCTGGGATTCGCCGTTCGCGCATCATGGCGATCATCTTTGTGAGTCTTGCACTCATCGTGGGATATTTTGGAGCGCAAAATCAATATCGCAGCATGACAGTGGATAAGCCAACAAGTGCACGGATTGAATATCTTGTGACCGGGACAAGTTCTAATGTCCGCATCATCTATTTGAATGATCTCGCATATCGCGCCGAGAAAGTCGGCACGCCGCCGTGGAAATTCAGTTTCCGTGCGTCCAAAGATCGCTCTCTCGAAGTACAGGTAGACAACTTATCGAACGACGGGACGGTAGGGTGCAAAATTCTGGTCTACGGTGAACCGATATACACAATCGAAGAAACCACGGATAGCACTATCACCTGTACTGCAGTCGTTCCGTAGAGAGTAGGGTGTTTGTGCGTTTTCCAACCTTTCGTTGGGTGTTCGTTGCGTTTGCCCATGGCAACTTGGTTGCGGTGTTTCTACGGTCAGCGAATGCCGTCATCGCACCAGATTTGATGCGAGACATTGGGCTCAATGCTGAGCAGCTTGGCAGCATGACGAGTGTCTATTACATCACCTTTGCGTTGATGCAACTTCCACTCGGTGCCGCACTCGATCGGTACGGGTCACGGAAGGTGATACCAATCCTGATGGTCCCCACGATTATTGGGTGTATCGTCTACGCACAGGCAACATCATTCACTGGCGTTGCAATTGGTCGTTTGCTCATCGGAGTAGGCACCGCTGGCGGACTCATGGGTGCCGTTAAGACGTTCGGCAATTGGGTCCCATCCAATCGCCTTGCAACCATGACGACGACCATGATGGCACTCGGTGGTGTTGGTGGCATTATGACAACCTCGCCAATGGCATGGGTCAACGCACAGTATGGATGGCAGAACATTTTCTACGGGAGTACGGTTGTCGTGACATTGGTTGCCTGCGCCATTTGGTTTTGGAGCAGAGACTTCCCGGCAAGCACACCGGTCGTACGCTCAACGGGCAACCCATTCGAGGGCTTCACATCAATCTATACAAACAGAGCATTTTGGCAAATGGCGCCGTTGTACTTCTCGATGTTAGGGACACTCTTGGCAGTCCAGACACTCTGGGCCGGGCCGTTTTTGTATGACGTCTTGGCATATACCCCACCGCAAGCAGGTGCCATGCTGTTGATGATGGGGATTGGCGCTATCCTCGGGTATGCCATTAGCGGCCCATTGGCCGATCGTTTTGGCACACCACGAATGATTTTGTGTGCACAACTCCTACTGATTATGACGCTGAGTGTCTTTGTTTGTGCCCCGGTTATCACGCAACAACCGTTTGTTGCGTTGCTGTACATGTGCTTTAGTCTCGGTGCAGCGTTCAATGTGATTTTGCTTCCCCAAGCACGCACGCTCTTTTCTGCCCAGATGAGCGGGAGGGCTGTGACAGCGCTGAACATTTTTGGATTCATCGGGGCGTATTTTTTCCAACGCACCATGGGCTATGTCATCGAACTCCACGGCAAAAACAGTGCTGGTCACTATGGTACACTCGGATATCAGTACGCATTCGCGATACCGTTCGTCTGTGCGATTCTCGCATTGATTAACTATCTGCCGTTGGTACGTGCTCAACCGCTGAAAGGATAATCCCCATGCCAACCCTCACCATGAATGGGAAATCAGTCACCGTCGCCGCAGGAACACGACTGGTCAATGCAATCGAAGACAACAATGTGAACATCGGTCATCGCTGCGGCGGCAAGTCGAAATGCACGTCGTGTCGAGTGCTGTTTTTGGCTGGCGAGCCGTCAACCATGACTGCAGCAGAACATGCCAAACTCACTGAAAAAGGCATGCTCGGTACCATGCGACTCTCATGCCAAATTGTGGTAGATGCAGATATGACAATCGAACCACAGATGACCCTCGAGTCTGTTGCTGACTGGACCGACACAGGTCCACGCTGCCTCGACGCCGTCGAGCCCGAAACACTCGTTCGCCCTCTATCATCCTTCTGAACAAGCCAACCGCCCCTGCGCAGCGTATGCGTAGGGGCGGTTTTTGTTGGCCAAATCTATGCGAACAATGCTTCGAAAATCGTCCACCCGATATACACCAAAGAAAGCGCACTCACGAGGCCGACAATGACCCAGACAACAACCCGATGAACCGGTGAATTGGTATATTGGCCCATCAACTCTTTGTTATTGACCAACGATACGATTGCGATAAGCTCGATTGGCAAGAGTAATCCATTGATGACATAGACTCCCACGAGTACATCAATAAGGGGTAGCCCTGGTATCAATGCAACAACGGCACCCACGACAATGAGTACCGTGAATACCCCCATAAAGATAGGGGCTTCTTGCCAGCTGCGCGACACACCGCGTTCAAACCCGAGCGATTCACTGAGCATATAGGTGGTGGCTAATGGCAAAATCCCTGCAGCAAGCAAAGACGCACCGAGCAAACCGATGCCGAACAGGATTTCTGCGTAGTCTCCTGCGATAGGGGCCAATGCTTGTGCTGCATCTTGCGCAGTGGTGATGACGATGTTCAATGGATGTAACGTCGCAGCCGTGGCGATGATAATACAGGCAGCCACAACGCCGGCTAACACAGTACCGACAAGAACGTCAATCCGTGTAAAGCGATAGTCGTTGATCGAGACGCCCTTTTCTACCACTGCAGATTGCACATAGAGTTGCATGTACGGAGA
>CAIZHO010000173.1 GCA_903932805.1 uncultured Roseiflexaceae bacterium
ACGGCTGACGCCGCCGCACTGCAATGCCTCCCAGAGTTGGCCAGTGGTATCGAAATATCGCACCTCCGTGGGCTGGCCTGCCCGGGCGCGACTGCGCAGGTAGGTGTCGCCGTCAGACCCCAAAACCACCCCGACCGGCACGTCGTCGGCGACCGTAGGATCGTAGCGGGTCGTGCGGGCCAGTGGGATGAGCCCGTTGTCATAGTAGACGGTCGAAAAACGCGCCCGCCAGCCTTGCTCGGGCGCATACGGCATCGCCGAGGCAATCAGGTCGAAGTGCCCCTGCTGGAGCTCGTCGTAGGCTGCATCGAGCCCGGTAGGGACAAAGAGCACCGGGACACCGATGGCTTGCCCAAGCGCACGGCTGAGGTCGATGTCGTAACCGGCGGGTTGGCCATCGCTACTGGTGGTAAAGGGGTACGAGCCCGGGTCATAGCCGACCCGGAGCTGCCCGTTGGTGCGGATCCGGGCCAGCGTCGGGTCTGCCACGGCAGTGGTCGGCGCGCATTCGGTGAATACGACCGCAAGGGCATAGAGAAGCAGGATTGCACGTGCTAGAAAGCGGGCTACTCTCACCGGATGCTCATCTCTCTAACTTGCCAATCACAGGGGACTTTTTTATACTCTTATGAGCGACGCCCGTCGCTGCGTTCCTCTGTCTGTTATAAACCAATCCCCTCCATCCCGCAATCTATCATTGGAGCGTTCTATGGCAATCGAACCATATCGCCCGAGCGGCGAGCCCACCGACTCCGAAAAGGCGTTCGACATGCGCATCGCACGCATGTTTGATCGTTGGCAGTACAAATTGAGCCGCGGCATCAAGTACATTGCCATTGCGGTCGCAGCAGTCTGGCTGTTGCTTAATGTGGTCCCCTCGGCATGGCAATTTGTGACCACGCAAGAGCTCGGACCGCTCATTCTGCAGCTGTTGGGCACGATGGGCTATTTGTTCATATTCATCGGCTTCCAATTCTCGTTGATGTACTTCTTTATGGCGCGCACACGCATCTATTGGGTGCGCCCCGGCGAGACGGGCATCAGCTTTGCAGACTACCGCGGCAACCCCGAGGTGCTCGAGGCCGCCAGGCGCATTGTGACGCTGTTGCAGGGTGCCAAGCAGTTCAAGCAGATGGGTGGCGAAATCACGCGTGGCGTGTTGCTGATCGGCCCTCCGGGTACCGGCAAAAGCTACTTGGCGCAGGCGATTTCGACCGAAGCCGGCGTGCCGTTCGGCTACCTGAGCGCGCCGTCGCTGACCTCTGCCTTCATGGGCATGGGCAGCATCAAAGTTATGATGCTCTATCGCAAAGCACGCAAATTGGCCAAAGAATACGGTGCGTGTATTTTGTTTATTGACGAAATCGACGCCATCGGCGGCGCCCGCAGTAGCTCGTTGATGGGCTCTGGTGCGATGACCGGTATGACCCCGGCAGCCAACGCCGGCGGCGTCGCCACTATGATGATGGGGATGGGCGGCGCTGGCTCGGGATTGCTCAATGAGCTTTTGCTGCAGATGGACCCCCCACCCGAAGACACCACCTGGTACGGCAAAGTGATGCGCACCCTCGGTCTGCGCCGCAAAAAACCCGACATGCCACCGGTGTTGACCATTGGCGCGACCAATCTGGCCGAAACGCTGGACGCAGCCTTGCTCCGCCCGGGCCGCTTCGATCGCAAGATTGTCGTCGAATATCCCGATGCCGAAGGCCGGCGCGACATCCTCGACTATTATTTGGCCAAGGTCAAACACGAGCCGTTGCCCATCGACCGGATGATGTCTGACACCATCAACTACACCCCGGTGGCCATCCGATTCGTCATCAACGAAGCCGTTATCCACGCCCACTTCGACAACCGGAAGGCCATCAACTACTGGGACTTCACGCGGGCGCGTGAAATGCACGAACACGGTCTGCGCCAGCCGATCCGCGGTATGTCGTTCGAAGAACGCCGCCGCATCGCCTACCACGAGGCCGGGCATGCCTATGCGATGGTCAAACTGTTGCGCAAGCAACGTCTCACCAAAGTGACGATTATCCGGCACGGCAACGCACTCGGATTCGCCGCCTGGAAGCCCGAAGAAGAAATCCACACCAGCACCAAAACCGAACTGCTGCATCGCTTGCAGATTGCTTTGGCCAGCCGTGCCGCTGAGGAGTTGTTCCTCGATATCCAGATGAGCGGCGTGACCGGCGACCTCATCTCGGCCACCAACATTGCAACATTTATGGTGGGTGCCTTCGGCATGGACAATTCGCTGTACTCGTACCTGGCGTTTGGCCAAGATGCGATGAAGAGCGCCGACATCAAAAAGCAGGTCGAAGCAATCCTCTCCGACGAGTTCCGCAAGGTGCGGCGCATGATCGAGCAGAACCGCGAGGCAGTGATTGCCATCGCCGAAGCATTGATCCTGCGCAACGAACTAACCGACATCGATGTCAACGACATCTTGCACCGTATCGAAGCAACGCACCCATTTGTCAACACGGTCGATGAGGCACCCCGTGAACTGCGTGAAGCCTTGCCCATCGAAGTCATCACCGATACCTACGTTCCCGTCGAAGGGACCGTTCACACCTCGCCGTTGAGCGAGGGGAGTGTCCCGTTTGAACGCGACCCCATCGCCTAATTGCTCCACTCCCCGGCACCTGGACCGTCGTACGGTTCAGGTGCTTTTTTGTGCACAAAAGACCCCAGAACTGGGCAAACGGCGTGCCAAAAATGTGTGCTATCTGGTATAGTAGGTGCATGAATATTCTGATAACCGGCATCAATGGATTCGTAGCAGGGCACCTTGCCGAGCGCCTGGCCCGCAATCCGGCATACCGCCTGTGGGGGATTGCCCGCTCGCCGCGACTGGCATTGCCTTCGTTGGCAGGCATGGTGCAATTGGTGACGCTTGATTTGCGTGATGATACCGCCCTGCGTGCGGCGCTGGCCGACATCCGCCCCGATGCGATTCTGCATCTGGCTGCTCAAGCGAGCGTTGCCAAATCCTTCGGCGACGCACTCAACACGATGCACGACAATATTTTGCCGAGCGTTGCATTGATGCAGTACAGTGCCGAGCTCACGCTCGACCCGCTGATTGTCTTTGCGGGGAGCAACGAAATCTACGGCACGGTGCCCAGCGAACGCATGCCCATCGGCGAAGACGAACCGTTGCGCCCACTGACGCCCTATGGTGTCAGCAAAGCCGCTGTCGACATGGCTGCCTACCAGTTCCACGTGTCGCACAAGGTGCGCACCATCCGTCTGCGCTTGTTCAGCCATATCGGTCCACGCCAGAGCGACTCCTATGCGGTATCGGCATTTGCCGCCCAAATCGCCAAAATCGAAGCTGGGCTACAAGAACCGGTCCTCAAAGTGGGCAATCTGTCAGCACGGCGTGACATTACCGATGTACGCGATGTGGCAGCGGCCTACGAGCTGTTGTTGACACGTGGGGTCGCGGGTGCCGCCTACAATGTCGGGTCCGGCCGCTCGCACGAGATCCGCGACCTGCTCGATCAACTCGTTGCCATGAGCACCGTGCCCATCACGGTTGAGGTTGATCCGGCGCGCTTGCGCCCTGTCGACGTCCCAGATGTGGTCTGTGATAATCGAGCGCTAACTACTGCCACCGGCTGGCAACCGAGCACCCCTCTTTCGACCACCCTGCGTGACATGCTGGACTACTGGCGGCACGCTATCAAGGAGTCACACGCATGAAAGCA
>CAIZHO010000174.1 GCA_903932805.1 uncultured Roseiflexaceae bacterium
AGCCTTGGAGCGCCCATGGTGCATGTTCTCGGGAAGAGCCACAACCGAAGTTATTGCCAGCAACCAGGACCTCAACGCCCTGATATTCGGGTTTGTTCACGACAAACGCCGGGTTTGGCGTACCATCGTCGTTGTAACGCCAATCCGAAAAAAGAATTTCTCCCAGGCCGACTTTGCTCGTCGTTTTGAGGAAGCGCGCCGGGATGATCTGGTCGGTATCGATGTTTTCGACCGGCAAAACGGCATACCGTGCGGTGTATGGCTTGAATGATTCCATTACATCGTCCTATCGTTGAATATCGAGGTCAGCGTGGATGCGCTTCCGCACCGCTTCACCGACCAAACTAATGCCACTGTTCAGCAGGATGAGGCCAACGGTGCCACGGGCGAACCACGAAAGCGATTTGCTCTTGCGTATCAGGGCATCGCCAGCGATGCTGAATCCGAGTCCTACGAGGATGAGCCCGAGGGGGGCCAACCCCAGCCACACGGGGATCCGTGGTTCGGTGAAATCCTTATTTGAAGTCTCGTGGGTCACTGATTACTCCTGAAATAGCGGTAGCGGCGGCGGTGAGCGGACTTGCCAAGAAAGTCCGGCCACCTTTTCCTTGGCGTCCTTCGAAATTTCGGTTACTTGTCGATACCGCATATTGACCAGGTTTCAGTTGATCGCCATTCATGGCGATACACATCGAGCAACCCGCCTCACGCCATTCAGCACCAGCAGCGACGAAAATTTTATCGAGGCCTTCTGCTTCGGCTTGTTTTTTGACTTGGGCTGACCCCGGGACAACCATCACACGTACCTTCGGGTTGACCGTGCGGCCGACCATCAGGCTTGCCGCTTGGCGCAGGTCAGTGATGCGGGAATTTGTGCAGCTCCCGATAAAAACGACGTCAACCGCTTTGCCGATGAGCGATTGGCCTTCGGAGAGATCCATGTACTTCAGCGCTTTTTCGAGACCTGCTTTGGATTGTTCGTCGGACATATCGTTCCGCGTGGGAATAGTCCCGGTGATGGGAATACCCATGCCTGGATTAGTCCCGTAGGTAATCATGGGTGCGAGTTTGTTGGCATCGAGCTCAATGGTCGCATCATATGTCGCGCCGCGATCCGTGACCAAGGTTTGCCAATCTGCCACCGCAGCGTCCCAAGCAGCGCCCTGTGGTGCACGCGGTCGGCCTTTGATGTAGTCGAACGTTACCTGATCTGGGGCAATCAAACCTGCACGAGCGCCGCCTTCGATGGACATGTTGCAGATCGTCATGCGTTCTTCCATACTCAACCCACGAATGGCGCTACCGGTGTATTCAAAAACATACCCGGTGCCGCCTCCAATACCAATTTTGGCTATGATGGCCAAAATGATGTCTTTGGCACCCACTCCTGGTCGGAGTGTGCCATTAATGCGGACTTCCATGGTTTTGGGGCGGCTCTGAAGCAGACATTGGGTGGCCAACACGTGGCCGACTTCGGACGTACCGATGCCAAACGCCAATGCGCCAAACGCGCCATGCGTGCTCGTATGACTGTCGCCGCAGACAATGGTCATGCCGGGTTGAGTGAGGCCTTGTTCTGGTCCGATAACATGGACGATACCCTGATTTTCGGTGCCCAAAGCAAAAAGCGGTATACCGAAATCACGACAGTTTGTTTCAAGTTGCGTTAATTGTGCCTGCGCTTGTGCATCCGGAACGGGGATAATCCCATCACGCCCGCGGGGAGTCGTCGGGGTGGAATGATCCATCGTCGCAACGGTTTGGTTCGGCCGGCGAACTTTGAGACCGCGCTCTCGGAGTTCCGTGAATGCCTGCGGTGATGTAACCTCGTGGACGAGGTGTAGGTCGACGTATAAAACTGCTGGAGTCTCGCTGGTCTCCGGACGGACAATATGCCGATTCCATATTTTTTCGAACAATGTCTGCGGCGCAGTGGTCATTTGCCAGTTCCTCACATACAAAACCGTGGTGGGGATTGCTCCCCACCACGCAGGATGAATGCCTAGATGTAGTCCAACCAGCCGTGCTTATCATCGACCTTACCGGCAAACAGTCCGAAGAAGTGCTCCTGGATGGCATTGGTGATTTCGCCGATTTTACCGGTGCCCACAGTCACACGATCGACCGAACGAATCGGTGTGACTTCTGCTGCAGTGCCACAGAAGAACAGCTCATCGGCGATGTACAACGCTTCGCGCTGCATCTCGGTCTCGCGCACTTCGATCTTCAGATCTTTGGCGATCTTCATGATGGAGTCGCGGGTGATGCCAGGCAAAATGTTTGCC
>CAIZHO010000175.1 GCA_903932805.1 uncultured Roseiflexaceae bacterium
CCGTCTCCCCAACACCAGACTTGGTTATTGGTCAAATGGGCACAAGTGTTGTTATACGTAGATACAATGTTTTTGGCATTCCGCAGAATCCCACCACTCGCGGTTCGTACTTTGGTCGCAATAGTCACTGACTCGACGGTCGAGTTAATGCCTAATTGGCCCTCATCATTTTCTCCCCAACACCAGACTTGTCTACTTGTATCGATGCCACACGTGTGAGTATGACCCAAAGAAATTTGTGTAATGTTTGTTAGCAAACCGCCACCGCTTTTGTACACAACTACTGCCGACGTCCGATCGGTATAACTCTGATCTCCCAACTGACCGTATCTGTTATTACCCCAACACCATACATTTTTTGCAGTACCTGCAATAGCACAGGTATGACGATACCCATAAGATTTATAATCATTTTCTTCGATCGCCTTGACATTGGTCAACGGGAGACCTATGTTCGTCATCACTTGGGTAGCGGTACCACCATTATCCCAACACCACGCAGTACCGTTCCGGAGGACCGCACACGCATCATTACCTACCGTCATATCTACCACATCACGTGTCGTTGCCCGAGTGGTTGCTTGAGCGACAGGTGCGTTGCCCACGAATACAACACTACAGATAATTAGCATCAGCACTACCGAACGTATATGATGCATAGTGTCCTCCTATTTGATTTTGACGGCGCGCAGACGCAGCCGGTGCGTGCCATCCCCGACTTGACCGTAGTAATTCAACCCCCAACACCACACCACAGCGCCGGTCGCGATAACACAGGTGTGGTCTTGACCGCCGCTGCCACTCGTTACACCGCTCATGGTGGCCATCGTTGCCTGTTTGACGACAACGGGCTCGAGCTGCGTGATTTGCGTCCCGTTCCCTACCTGCCCAGCCCAATTATTACCCCAGCATTTGAGTATATTGGTAGTGGTGATATAGCAGCTATGGGCGTACCCCGTGAAAATAGCCTTGGCATCATTCACCGTAGACACACCACTCATGACTTCGACCGCCTGATAACGGTCATCTTTCGTTTGATCACCGATTTGACCAGCCCAGTTCCGTCCCCAACACCACAGGGTACTATTGCTTTGGCGCGCACAGGTGTGTGCTTCTGCGGTGGCAATATGCGTAATGCTCCCCAGGCTCCCACCCGTTGACCGTTGCACTTCGACCGCTGAGCTCTGATCTGAACCCGAATTATTGCCTAAGCGCCCGTATTCCCCCTCGCCCCAACACCAGACCGCGCGCGTCACTGCAATCGCACACGCGTGATCATGACTATTACTTATTGTTACTGCTTGTAATGCAAACCCGTCTGACTTATATACAAGTTGTGCGCCAACAGCACTCCCATTGCCCCAGCAAAAGACATATCCGCTACTGTTGCGGGCACAGGTCGAATCTAACCCCGCATCAATGTGCGTGATGCCTGACAATGCAATACCATCAGCACGGATGACCTGAACGGGATAATTCCTGTTGGTGGTCGTACGGTCCCCCAATTGGCCACTGCCATTATGCCCCCAGCACCAGACTGTGCCGGTCCGGATCAAAGCACAAGTATGAAATACACCAGCAGTCACAGCCTTGGAATACAAAAACGGTCGGTAGCGACTGTCACGAACCTGTGTTTGTTGCAGTGAATAATAGATGTACGAGCCGTTTGCTAATTGGCTGTCCTGATTATTCCCCCAACACCAAATACTTGTGTCACTTTTCAAGACGCACGAATGTTGGCTCCCGACGTCGATTTGCGTTATTTTTGCCACTTTCGGCGTCGCAGGTTGCGCACTACGGGCATGCACTGGGACGAGTGTGTGCATGACCAATACCACAAGCACGAACCAGCAGACTGCTCCCCGGACCGTTTGGAAAAATGATTTGTTCATCGGTTGTCCTCCGTTTTTGGAATCCTAGCATGGATACAGGTGGGATTTTTTGTTAAAAATTACAATCATGCTCACTCGCTGGATGTGTGGTGAATACAGCAGGCAGACGATCAGCGGCACACGCTCGCACCCATCGGAAAAAACACCGTTGCCGGCAGAATTCGTCACGCGACCAACGGTACAATACGTATATATCTTTCATCGAACCGAAGGAACATATGACACACCTGGACACCATCTACGCCTACATTGATACCCACCGCCACGAATCCATCAAACGGCTGATGGAGTACGTCAGTCGCCCCAGCATCAGCGCCCATGGCATTGGGATCGGCGAAACAGCCGATTGGCTGACGGCATATCTGACATCACTGGGGTTCGATACTGCTGCGTACCCTACCGCCGGCTGGCCCATGATTGTCGGTCGTCACCACCACAAACCGGGCAAGCCGACGGTGTTGTTGTATGGCCATTACGATGTGCAACCGCCGGATCCACTCGAAGCCTGGATATCGCCGCCGTTCGAACCGACCATTCGCGATGGGCGCATCTATGGGCGTGGTGCCGGTGACAACAAGGGCCAACATTTTGCCCAACTGCTGGCACTCGAAACGTGGCTTGCGGTAGCTGGCGAACTCCCCTGCAATGTAACCTTCTTGCTCGAAGGCGAAGAAGAAGTGGGCAGTCCCAACCTGGCAGCGTTCGTCACGCAGCACAAAGCACTCCTCAACGCAGATCTGGTCATCACCGCCGACGGACCCATCCACGAAGATGGCACGCCGCAGATCGAATACGGAGTACGCGGGGTTTTGTCGTTCGAATTGCATGCCCGTGGCGCCAACACGGATCTGCACTCGGGCAACTGGGGCGGGGTCGCGCCGCAACCGCTGTGGAAGTTGGTGCATCTCCTGGCGACCATGAAGAACGCTCGTGGCGACATCACCATCCCCGGGATCATGGAGCAGGTCGCGCCCATTACTGCCCGTGAACGCGCGGCATTGGACGCGTTACCCCTCGATTTGCCGCGGGTGATGGCAGGCGTGGGGATGAGCGAGCTCGATGGGCCGCCCGACGTGCCGTTCTACGACCGGATTTCGTGCCGCCCTACCCTGACCATCAATGGCATTCATGGCGGGTACGGTGGACCGGGATCCAAGACGGTGCTGCCCCACGAAGGATTCGTCAAATGTGACATGCGGCTGGTAGGCGGGATGTCGATTGCAGCCTGCCAAGCAGCCATCGCAGCCCATGTGAACGCCATCGATCCATCGATAGAAGCAATCTTCGAAGCAGGCATGGAACCGTCGCGGACATCGCTCGAATCGCCATTTGCGGCACCCATCCACCGTGCGATTGTGCGTGCCCAAGGCGTCGAGCCGTACCACATCCCGTCGCTGGGTGGCAGCCTACCCGATTATGTCTACACCCAAATTCTGGGCATCCCGGCATTTGTGGTGCCGTATGCTAACGCCGATGAACGTAATCATGCCCCCAACGAAAACATCATCATTGATTGCTTCATCAACGGGATTCGTACCGGTGCAGCATTGCTGGAAGAACTCGGAGCACGGTGATATCCCCATGAGGGAATAGGCGTGATGGGTTTTGGGGCATGATTACGATGTTTTTCTGCATTCCGATGTGGAAAATATCGGAATTATCCTATTTTCTGGCTGTCTGTTCGCCAGCATATCCACGAATCAGTGACGCAAGAATAGTACGACGTCATGCGTATAAATTCTGAAAATCTTACCTTTTTTTCTGATACTATATGGAAATACGCAGTGAATTTCAGAGGACAAGAACTAATGCTGAAGCATGCATTTGTCTGGTGGTGCCTGACCCAGCAAGGTCTGAGTGAAACAGCGATTCTCGATGCAGGCCAGCAGGCAGGCTTCGAGGGCGTTGAAATGGCACCCGAACACCTGTGGCGTGAGATCCAAACACGCGGCTTGACGATGGTATCTACCCAAGCACACGGATCGATCGAATCGGGGATGAACGACCCAAAGCAGCACAACCGCATCATCAGCGAGACCTGTGCCATGCTCGAAAAAGCCGTCAAGTGGAACATCCCAACGCTTATCTGCTTTAGTGGGAATCGTGGCCAAACCACCGACCGCGAAGCAATCAAGCAGATCAACGAGGTATTGTTCAAAGTCGCATCATTGGCCGAACAAGCCAAAGTGACCGTCGTGCTCGAGCTGCTCAACAGCCGTGTCGACCACCCCGATTACCACTGCGACCGTACTGAGTTCGGCATTGCGTGCATCGAGCCGATTCGTTCTGAGCGCATCAAATTGCTCTACGACGCGTATCACATGCAAATTATGGAAGGTGATTTGATCCGCACCATCCGTACTCATCACAAGTACTTTGGGCACTACCACATCGCCGGCAACCCGGGTCGCAACGACCCAGACGGCACCCAAGAGATACATCATCCGGCGCTGATGCAAGCAATTGCCGATACCGGGTTTACGGGGTTTGTCGGCCACGAGTACATCCCATCTGGCCCGATCCCGGCTGCCCTCAAGGCATCGCGCGCACTCCTCAATGTGGTACCGAGCGTCAAAGCAACCATCGAACGGTCGATTCGTCCAGGTGCACTCGATCCGTTGCCTGCAGCGGTCGCAACCAGCAGCGACCCTGTGGTTGTCGCGCCGGTCGCCAGTGAGCCCGATACAGCAGCACCGAGCGATGCTGGGGATGCGGGTACGAGCGCAGACTAAGATGGAACAACTCGAACAGCCGTACCGCCCGACCTGGGAATCACTGCAGCGCGTCACCGTACCGCAGTGGTATCGGGACGGCAAGTTCGGGATATTCATCCATTGGGGACCATATGCCGTGCCTGCATTTGGTGGTGAATGGTACCCGCGCATGATGTACATGCAGGGTAGCCGCGAATACGATCATCACATCGCGACATACGGTCCACAGGCGACGTTTGGCTACAAAGACTTCATCCCTTTGTTTGGTGCCCAGCAGTTCGACGCAACTGCCTGGGCACAATTGTTTGCGGCGTCGGGTGCACGTTTTGTGGTGCCGGTGGCAGAGCACCACGACGGCTTTGCGATGTACGACACAGCGCTCAACCCGTGGAACGCCGTGGCCATGGGCCCCAAGCGCGATGTCATCGGCGAACTGGCCACGGCGATCCGAGCACACGGGATGATTTTTGGGGTGTCGAGCCACCGCGCCGAGCATTGGTTCTTTTTCAACCGTGGGCGCTTATTCGACAGCGATGTCAACGACCCGCGCTACGACAGCCTGTATGGCCCGGCGCAACCCGAGCCACCCGACTGGGCAGTGGTCGACTCGCCCGAACAACCCGACGAGGCGTTTTTGGAGGATTGGTTGGCCCGCTGCATCGAGTTGGTCGACCGCTATCAACCACAGCTGGTCTGGTTCGACTGGTGGATTATCCACGAGCGCTTCAAGCCCTACACGCAACGCTTCGCGGCCCACTACTACAACCGCGGGGTCGAGTGGGGCAAGGGTGTAGCGATTAACTACAAATACGACGCGTTTGCGCCCGGCAGCGCCGTCTACGACATCGAACGCGGCCAAGTGCGGGATGTGTCAGCCGACTTTTGGCAAAACGACACCTCGGTAGCCAAGAACGCCTGGGGCTATACCGACGCCCAAGACTACAAAACAGCAGCGGATTTGATCGGCGATTTGATTGACGTGGTCAGCAAAAACGGCGCATTGCTGCTCAATATTGGCCCCAAGGCAGACGGCACCATCCCCGCACACGAGCAGTATCTGCTGCGCGAAATCGGCGCTTGGCTGCGCGTCAATGGCGAAGCGATCTATGCCACGACGCCATGGCACATCTATGGCGAAGGCCCGACGGCTGTTGCCGAGGGGGCGTTCAGCGACACCGCCCGGGCGCCCTTTGGCGGGCAGGATATCCGCTATACACGCAACGATCGTACCGTCTATGCGCTGGTGCTGGCCTGGCCCGGCGCGACCGCAGTGTTGCCGGCGCTCGGGGTGGCCCGTGGTCTGATCGGCA
>CAIZHO010000176.1 GCA_903932805.1 uncultured Roseiflexaceae bacterium
CCACAGTTTGTTGCTTTCTTGGTATTGAATGGTCTGCCTTCACCTGCTTCAGAGGTGTCAAGAAAATTAAACTGGTGTAGTCCACATGCGATCGACACCCTCATCGATTTTGATCCCAGCCCAGAACCAATATGTGGTGTCATCGACGAGCCGGTTCGTATCCCTGCATGGAGTCGCGGGGCACTGGTGTGGAGCCCGATTCTGTTGTTCGGTATTGTTGGGTTACTGTTGTTTGCCCGTGCACATCCTCACTACGGTATCCCAATGCTGGCAGCGTTCATCCTGCAAGTATGGCTGAACGGCGCATTTGGCACAACGTGGCATCTCAGCGGGGCATTTGGGTTCCGACGCTACATCGAATGCACGCCGTTTTTTGTTGTCGGCGGTGCATATCTGCTGCAAACCATCAAACAACGGCAGGTGACGATTATTGCACTTGGTGTTGTGGGATTGCTCATTCTCTGGAATATGGGGCTGATCATGAACGGGACCGTTTTTAATGGGCTCACGAATGTGCGTCGCGGATTACAGTGGCCACAACTCTGGGAGTGGCAGATGTCCCTTCCGCAACGCTTGTGGGAACTCGGAGGAGCTTTTTTTGATCGTTGTCGTGTGCTCAAAAATGGTTGCTAGATTTGCATCAACCTCATCGCCATGCTACGATATAGAGGCGGGCCGGTAGCTCAATGGCAGAGCACGTCGCTCATAACGACTTGGTTCCTGGTTCGAATCCAGGCCGGCCCACCACATTTTCTACTCCCCCCATCAGACTGAGTATTTCAATTATTTCTTTATAAACAAGGCGTGCATCACGACACACCTCTGACAGTAGTGCGCCTTCTGCGCGCGTCAACGCGCGCACAGGCGCATTGTGGGGGAACTGTTGAGTCAAAATGTTGAACAAATACAACACATCTGCATATGCTGACTCCAATGCATGTCCAGCGGATGGATCAACAGATATGGTCGTACTGTTGTTCCAACGGTGGACGATTTTCTGTGCGTGGTATGCCCTGGCATGAAAGTGATGAAACACTGCTGCAACGGTGTCAGACACGATAGACAGTGGCGCTGCATCGTGTGCTGCTAATGCAATAACTTCTAATGCCGATGCTCCAACATGCCATGACTGCCACAGACGCAATGGGTGCGTCGGCGTGGGGAATCGCCATATGTGTTGAGACTGCAACAACCCACACGCCCAGCGCATTTCCTCTGTGATTGATGGCACGCGTACGGGGGAACAGCGAGCAACTGCAATCCAGAGAAATCCATTTGGGGCATGCATGTTTGCGAGCGTTGTCTGCCAGCGTTCATCCGGCACCGTTGCGTCAACCCAATCATCCCCCGCTGCAACAAACAACGGTATACGGTCATCACTTGCGTTTAGACACATCCACACCACAGATGCTGACGGGAGCTCGAGCAAATATGTGGGTATCGAATCGACGTCAGCGCACCATTCGGTCCGAACATCCACACCGCGTACCCGCAGTCGTTGGTATAGTTCACGACGAAAAATAACCAACGACTCTGGTATCACTGTTCGCATGCGCGGATAGAGCGAAATCACTGCTCGATCGAGCCACTCTTCGCTCCCTACGATGAGGAACGGTATGCCCAAGGTTTCCGCGACCTCGGTGCAATCAAGTGGCACACCCACGGCGCGTGCGGCGAACGCAAGCGCGTGTATGTCGGCTGGGAATGCGTGTTCGGTCATGAATCACTCACCTATTGATACGCAGTACCCCAAAACGTGACGGGATATGAAAATCAGCAGGGTCACGGAGGGTGGGCGACCATGAAGACTCCTCGGAAGATGTTCCATCCCGGGGTCGATCAATCCGAAAAAAATTCAAACGCCAGGTCCCGATACCGTCCGACGCCCCCAGCGTAGGCCACGGAAGAGACATCACACAGCTCCATCCTGCGGGGTCGATGTGTACCCAACTCGACCAGTCAGGATCCCACGTCGTGTCGAGCGTTAGTGTTGCGCGTATTTCGTCTGGGTTATGAATAATTCCATCAAAACGGACATTCAGTGGATTGACCTCGAGTTCAAAATATCGTTTCGGAGTCTCGGAGCCAGCGGCAATGAATAATTCGACGACTTCTTCGGTATAAATGGGATCGTCGTGGTTCGCAAGCGTCGCCCAGGGGTCGCTGTCGGCACAATCAAATCGAACCCAGAGGTGCGTCGGTGTCGCGCAGACACGGACAACGGTTGCCTGACGGACGGCAGCACCGCGAACGGTTTGGAGAAGCGGAAGGAATGGTTGGATGGTGCTCCAATCCGCTGTGAGTGGATTCTCTGCATCAGTAAGCCACATATGCGAATGCTGCGTAATCTCGAGATTGGGATGGTTCATTATGTCCTCTTTCCTCGTGCGACGATCTGAAACGGGGAACACTCATTTGTTGAGGAGTCACACAAGTATGCAATATCCGACAAGTTTACGGTGGTACAGACATGGATGGGGCATAACGCGAGGCGAGCACCGACGGGGATTTCCGTTGGCTCGGCGAATGCGATGACCCCGTGTTCCTCCGACATACGTACCAACGCACCATTCGCACCCGAAACCACTGCATACCCCGGCAAACCTGCTCGTTCGTAGTTGATGTCGCCAGCAAACGTCTTAGAACCACCGTCTATCGTCGCCGTTGTTGCCGAAGGGCGGCTGATTACGGTGCAATGAATCTGCAAGGCAAGGTCGGCATCGGATGCTGATTCAGCTTTACGCTGCATCATGTCTCCAAATACATAAGTACCAGGACGTATTTCAGTTACCCCGGAGACACCTGCTGCGGCCCAGCCGGTAGGCGTCGAGCCTACGCTCACACTGTTGATGGGGATTCCAGCAGCGCGTAGGTCCTGCGCCAGTGCTACCATCAGCTCTCCTTCGGCACGACCAAGTTCGGCTGGTGAGCGACCACCCGCGCCAGCAAACCAGGCACCACGATAGGTAAAAATCCCATCGAGAACCAGACCTGGAGCAGCAGCTACGAGTCGCGCTAACGACGCAACATGTTGCGGTGGCGCCCCGCACCGTTGCAAACCCGACTCTACTTCGATACGCACATGGATTGTCGCACCAGCAGCCCCCGCTGCTGCAGAAAGATCGGCAATAGTACTCGCGCTTTCGACACCGACAATCAATCGACAACGCAAGGCAAGTTGTGCTGCATGTGCTGCTTTTGCACGACCAACGATAGGGTATGCGACAAATACGTCATTGAATCCGGCGTCTACAAAGATTTCCGCCTCAGACAGTTTTGCAGCAGTAATGCCACACGCTCCCGCAGCACGCTGCATGGCTGCTATTTTGATGGATTTGTGGGTTTTGATATGCGGCCGCAATCCTACTCCGCATGCGTCAGCATGCTGTTGCCAGCGTGCAATATTAGCTGTGAGGATGGTTTTGTCAACTACAAGCGCCGGGGTAGGAATGTCTGAAAGAAGCATGTTTCCTCGCTGTCGTACATGCGGATACACCGCAGCCTTGAACAAAAATCAGAGGCAGGCTCGCAACACACCGTCAGCACATTGTACCCGCACAGGACCGGCGGGATCGATGGATCGTACCCATTGGCGAGTTTCAGGCACCAAGTATGCATGACTGCGTGCGTTTGTCAGCGCCACAAAACGCATTGTCCGTTCCATAGGCCAGTGTGACTGAAGGGTATACGACTCAGGCCGAGGGAACGCCGCCCATTGTCCGTCTGCAGCTGGCTGCTGCGGAACACCAACCCTTCCCATCTGGGCGATGTCCACATACAATTGCGCCGCGTGTGCGGCATGAATGCGAATAGACGGGAGTTCTGTACAACCCGATGGGATGACAACTCTGGATGTTGCAATGATAGCACCGGTGTCATATGTTGCATCAAGTACGTGGATGGTTATCGTTGCAGGGGCATCTCCACGTGCAGTATAAAAAAGCGGGTCCGGCCCGCGTAATGCGGGGAGCGGTGCCGGGTGCACGTTCCATGCGCGGATGCCGAGCTCGGTAAACCGCTGCGCAGGGAGCAGTGTCGGATAGCAGACGACGAGAATGGTATGAAACTGCATCAAAAACTGATCAGGTACGCTATTCCAATCATGCACACGATAGAGCGGGATATCAAAGCGATGCGAAGTCTCGTCGACACGTCCGTCTTGAAACACGATGGGCAGTCGATGCGGGACTCTGTCAAACGAACCGCGTGTTGCATCTGACAGGATGACTGCTGCGGGTTTTCTTCCCATCTCACACAATGTATTGACAAAAGTGGCAGTCAGTAGACATTCCATCCCAACAACAACAATCATTGAGGACTCCGTGGTATTATCGGTACGGGAAGGAGAAAGAATGACACCCTCACAACTACAGTGCATATACTATGACCGACTACTGCCTGCACTCGGCGAACCTCCTATTGCAGGGGAACTCGGTCTGCGCATCGTTCAAACCGTCTCTGTGCAAGGATGGAATGCCTGGATACGCACCGAACGCATCTTTCTTGCCCAATTCGATATTGACCCGACGACTCCGCAGTACGAACGAAAACGTATCGCTGCGATACAGCAGTTCTTTTTTGGACCACCAGAAGGTCCGCGAATGGTTGACTGCCTCAAGTTTCAACGCACTCTTCCTGGTCTTGTCAAGCCACCATTCCCCGGTGAACTAGGAATGCGAATCTATAACACAATCTCGCAACGCGGTTGGGCGCTCTGGCCAGAACAAGAACGTATCCTCATCAACCACTACAATTTGA
>CAIZHO010000177.1 GCA_903932805.1 uncultured Roseiflexaceae bacterium
AGATTGTATTTTTGCTTTCGATTCTGATCTTATTAAAGCCTTGGACTGGGTTTATCTCAACCGAACAACTCCCACTTGGGGAACGCTCGCGGCAATCAATATGAGCCTCGGTGAAGGAACTTACACTTCCTGTGACGATGATCCGATGAAATACTATATTGACCTTCTCCGCACTGCCTGAATTGCGACAATCATATCTTCAGGAAACGATTCATCGACAAATGGTGTCTCAAATCCTGCGTGTATTTCCTCTGCTATTTCTGTTGGAGCTAGCACTACTGATAAGGCTTCTTTAAGTCTTTATAATCCACAAAGTGGTGATCAGATTGCGTATTTTTTCTAATGCTCCTTTGCCAGCAAACAATGTTTCAAATTCATCCGGCGACCGACTCCTCGATTTCGTCGCTCCTGGATATACTATCTATTCTTCAGTTAATGATCCTATCGATTCCTATTATTGGAAATCCGGAACTTCAATGGCCGCACCACAGGTCGCAGGGGCATGGGCTATTCTCAAAGGCATAGATTCTTCTGCATCTGTTCCACAAATTCTTGCCTGGCTCACTAACAAATCAGTTCTATTATCTGATTCCAGAGGACCGGTTAGTTTTTCCATACCGCGTATTTCGCTTCCTGATAGTGTTGCGGATGCTGTCGGCGGTGTTGTTTTCACCGAAACGCCCACCGCCACCATCACGAAGTCACCCACTCCTACACACACCGCATCCCGCACCCACACCCGCTCCCGTACCTTCACCCGGACGCGCACCCCATCCCGCACGCGTACCTTCACCAAGACCAAAACACCGACCAAGACCCGGACACGTACGCCCTGGTTCCATACCCGCACACCATTCTGGATCCCCACGAAGGTACCAACCAAATTACCGTAATCTTTTTGAGCGAAGCTTATTGCAATACGCCTCGCTCAACCCCCCACCCCATCATGGCCTGCCGACCCAACGATGACCTCCTGCGCGCGACACACCTCCGTCGGCGTGCCATCTTCATCTGCTCACCATGTCATAGTCCGGTCGATACACCATCCCTACCGGGTGTGCGCATGTCTGTTCAATCACGCCCAATAGCGCCTCGCAGTCGACATACAGCGGTTCGGTGACGGGCACCGCCACCAACTGACTCACCTCGAGTACCCGTAGCCAATACAACGTCTCGTGGATGCAGTCGACGGCTGCGACGATGTCCGCAGACTGCGCCAGTGGCACCGTATCGACCAAGGCACGTTCGATGTACGCCCCGATGCGCGTCCCACTGCGCACAAAGCCCTCGACGATGGCGACGGTGTGGACCGACGGCGTCACCTGTTGTGCAATAGTTACCACCTGTACCGCCAATCCGAAACTCTGTATCTGTAGTGCATGATCCCGTTGCATCGCATCCTCCTTGAGCATCCGGGGTGCCTGTGCACCCCATTCTTCGACGATTTGTTCACTCACCAGCAACACCGGTTCTACCAGACACCGCTGCACGAGATCGGTATTGCGCACCACCGTCACCCAATACCCGACGTCGCGGGCACAGCCCACCACACGCCGACGTACGGCCCCGTCACTGCTCCATGCCGCGCGTTCGAGCCACACCTCGAGCTGCACCGCTGCCACCACGGCGCGCGTCACCGTCGGCACCACCAGCCGGGCGATGCGCATCTGGCTAAGCAGGTGCGTCACGGCAGCGGTCAATTGCGCACGCACCGCAGTCGTGCACCATGCCGGCGAATGGGGGATGTCGTATCGATACCTCATTGGTAGGGGCTCCAGCGCTTGGCGACCATATTGGCCATGCGGTGCGTCGACAACGCCTTGCCCATGTACTGCTCGGCATCTTCGATGATTTGGATGGCCCGCCCTTCGGCTTGGTCGGCCGGCACCGGCACGGTGGCGATGTCTTGGAGCGGCGCATCCCAAAACCCCAACTGCTGCGGGTAGTCGCCCAGCTGCGCCACCCCTACCCCCACCAGCCGAATCTCGCGCCGTTGATCCCACAGACAGCGCAACAGAAATCGCGCGCGTTCGTAGATTTCGGGGCCCTGATTGGTCGCCCGACTCAACGCCGATTGGCGCCCAATCGACGAATGGATGTCCCAGCGGATCCGGCAATG
Organism: uncultured Roseiflexaceae bacterium; assembly: GCA_903932805.1. Lineage (GTDB taxonomy): Bacteria > Chloroflexota > Chloroflexia > Chloroflexales > Roseiflexaceae > UBA965. Next base: position 2,120 of record CAIZHO010000177.1, read on the forward strand.
GACCACCTTGCAGCGCATGTTCTTGCGTTGCAAGCGCCGTGCCAGGTCGTACGACAGGGTCAGCAACGTACTCTCGATGACGGCCGGATCGTCGACGTTGCGCATAAACGTTGTCTCGTGCGACAACGACTTGGCCGTATAGGCATAGACCATCGGCGTCTCGTCGATGCCCCGCGCCATGCGGATCAGCTCTTCGGCGTGGCGGGCCAAAAACGCCGCCCGAATGTCACTACAGCGCGTCCAGCCGATTTCGCCCAACGTGGCAATCCCCAACCCGTGGAGCTTTTCGGTGGTTTTGGGTCCAATGCCACACAACGTATCGACCGGCAACGGCCCCAAGAAGGTCGCCTCGCCGCCTGGCGGCACGACATAGATGGCATGGGGCATCTTGCCGGCGCGGGCGAGTTTTTTGCCGATGTCAGTGGCTGCCTTGGCGACTAATTTGTTGCCGGCAATCCCGCACGAAATCGACAACCGGAGCTCCGTCGCTACCCGCAACTGCACCCGCCGCGCAAACATATCCGACGGTTCTTCGATGTCGGCCAAATCGACATAGGCCTCGTCGATCGACGCCTGCTCGACCAACGATGTCTCGCTCAGCAGTACCTCCATGACCTCTTGGGCCGCTTCGGTATAGGCCGTGTAGTCTGGCTTGACGACGATGAGGTCGGGGCACAATTGCCGCGCCTTGGCCGTCGACGTCCCCGCGTGGATCCCATAGGCACGGGCTGCATACGACGCCGTCGCAACCACGCCACGGTCGTTTGCACTCCCCCCAACGACAAACACTTTGCCCACCAATGTGGGGTTGCGTCGCTGTTCGACAGAACAAAAAAACGCATCGAGATCGACATGCATAATAG
>CAIZHO010000178.1 GCA_903932805.1 uncultured Roseiflexaceae bacterium
AGCAAACATCGACTGAACGGCACTTCGCCGTCATCGATGCACAAACGCATCAGCTCATCGGCAACGTGAGTCTCACGGACATCCGGCAGCTGCATCAACGCGCAGAGCTCGGGATTGTTATTGGGGAGCGTGCGTATTGGAGCAAAGGGTACGGGCGAGAGGCAATAAAGTTGATGTGCCAATACGGTGTTGCGTTCCTCAATCTGCAGACCATCTATCTCTGGTATGTCAGTTACAACGTCCGAGGCCGCAAAAGCTACGAAGCAGCGGGATTTGTTGAAACGGGACGCATACCCGAATCACGTCTCTTCAATGGTGTTCGCTACGACGATGTCGTGATGACCCTCCATGCCCGTGATGTCCCAACCACGGCATTGCAGGGCCAGTTCGGTCAGCTCCCGATATAGGAGGAGGCGCTGCAGTGGAAGTTTTTGACCCACGGTACTGTGCTGATCTCGGCGGCGGTTTTCTCATTAAATGGGCTGATGCACATACTGCTCGTGCATATGCGACGCTCTGCGATGTCGTGTTCAGACGGAGCGCTGAGGCACCGTTGCGCACAATCAATGCCGACACCGTAGCAGAGTGGATGCAGAATCATCCGTTGGTCGGCGAACACGATATTGCGGTCGTTGTTGATCAGGATGATGTCGTCGTTGCAGGGGCAATACTGCTCCGCCAACCGATGGATTACGCAGGTATACAGCTGTACGTCGGTCGACCCGAGATGGTCGTATGTCATCCAGACTATCGTAACCGGGGTTTTATACGCGAGATATTCCGATTACTCCATGCCAAAAGCCATGCACGTGGTGATGCACTCCAAGCAATTACGGGAATCCCGTATTTTTATCGTCAATTTGGGTACGCATATGCCATCGACTTTGATCAACAGTGTGTGGTGCGATTCGATACTGTGCCGGCGTTGGCGAGTAATGCGACGCAGTTGCAGCTCCGCCGTGCACGTGCAGATGAATACCATGAGTTTGTGCGGCTGTACGACGCAGATCGCTTGAACCGGGGGTTGCTCTGTACAACACCATTCGAGCGCAGTTACTATGCTCATCTCACTACCAACAGTACGTCGCTGATCATGTTCGATGTACTGTTCATGACCACTGCACAACACGAGGTCATCGGTTATCTCTTGGTACACCGCGCAAATTACGGTACGAACATCTGTGTCCTCGGTGCTGGCCTTGCCGCAGGTGTGCGTTGGCAGCACATGCTTACCTCAATCATCCATGCGCTCGCCGCATACCGATTACATATTGTGATTACCAATCCTGACATTCGCGAGTTGACAGGGGTGAATTTTGTCCTTGATAGCAGCCATCCAATCTATACACAGGTACAGCATGGGTATACGATAAGCACGGAAGAAACCTATGCGTGGTATGTACGAGTCGCAGACTTTGCCCGTTTATTGACTTCATTGACTCCGATTCTCGAAGCACGGGTACACCATAGTCTTATGGTTGGCTATACAGGGACAGTACATATTTCGTGCTACGGGAGTGGAGTTATCCTCGAATGGCAAGACGGCCGACTCAGCGCGGTGCGTAACACACGTCCGCCGATTATGGGAGAAGGTGCAGACGCGTGTCTGCCGTATGACACCTTCCTCATGCTGCTGTTTGGACGCAAGTCATTAACCGACATACGCTTCTGGCATCACGAAGCACATGCGAGTACTGAGGCAACGCAGTTGCTCGACATTTTGTTTCCCAAAAACCCCTCGTGGTTCCAATGGATGAACTGAGGAACAGATGACCGACATACACGATCAATCAACCCCGATTGGTGAGGGTGCTGTTCTGCGCTGGGGGACAAATGCAGACGCACATGGCTATGCGGCACTTGCAGCACATGCGTTTGTAATCGGACCCGATGCTCATCCGAACCCGAATGTTGCGTCGTATGCACACGATTTGATGGGCAATACCCATCCGTTGTGTAAGAGCAGTGATATTGCGTTGGTAAGCCGACACGATACCATCGTTGCTGCCGCGGCATTGATGACCCAACCCATGCGCTATGGCGGTGTCGCATTGCCGGTCGGCCGACCCGAACTGGTATGCAGCCATCAATCTGTGCGTCAGCAAGGGTATGTTCGTGCAATTATGGAACGTATGCATGCAAAAAGCGCAGCACGAGGCGATTTGCTCCAAGTCATCACGGGCATACCGCACTACTATCATCAGTTCGGCTATGCCTGGAGCATCGACTACAACGGGTATGCCCGTATCGAAACAGCGGCGTTGCCAGAACTCGATGCAGCGCATCCGCACGTGACGATTCGGCCTTTTGCGCGACATGAATACTCGGTATTCAACGAGCTGTATGAGGACGAATTGGCGTCGCGTGGATTGGTAGTGACGACACCCTACCCAGAAGCATTGTTTGTTCATGGCATCGAAACTACCGTGTCCACCGAAGGATTTCGCCCCTGCGGCATCTATGATGAACACAATCAGATCATCGGCTTCTGCATTTTGACGGTACGCATATGGGAGGGTTTTAGTGCGGTGATGGCACTTGGCTTTACCAAGTACGCTCGCGCCCTGACGCACCTTGTGCCTACATTGCACGCGATACATGCAATCAACCAGTCACTCCCCAAACCCGTTGCCAGTCATCGCGACTATTTCGCAATCGACATTCTCACCGACGGAGCACACCCTATCATGAGCACGCTTACGGTGCTCGGAATAGCCTCGAAGACGATTGCGCCATATACCTGGTATGTGCGTATCCCCGATGTGCCTCGGTTGCTTATGCATGTGAGGAGTGTCTTGGAGGCGCGTCTTGCAGCGAGTGGATTGTCGGGGTACACGGGTGTCATCGAGATCACCTTCTA
>CAIZHO010000179.1 GCA_903932805.1 uncultured Roseiflexaceae bacterium
AATCACTTTCTTGGGCTAAACGTAGACCGTGTTATTTCAAACACATTGCCACCGCAGCAATTTATCGATGCAACCTATGATGCTGGCGGGTTCGGAATCATTGCGCATCCAGACGAACAGACGTACAACGAATTCAAAGGGCTTTTCCGTTGGGATGATTGGAACATCAACAGTCCGACCAACATGTCTGGTCGCAGTACTGGTATTGAACTGTGGAACTTCATGAGTGACTGGGGTGAGCAATTAACCCCCAACAACAAAGAATTTCTCTATGCGTTCCCGACGCGAGGCCTGCGCGGACCGACCAAGGCAACCATGGAATGGTGGGATGCGTTGAATGTAGCAGGCAAGCGTACATTCGGCGTGTGGGGGCTGGATGCACACGCATTTTTGCGCCCATCACCCTTCGGCAGGCTGCAGGTTTTTTCGTACGAATGGTCCTTCAAAACATTGACCAATTATTTGTGGTTACCCGAAAAGCTCCCAGGAAATCTCAACACTGCGATGCGCATGGTCTATGGCGCGCTTGCGCAAGGTCGCAGTTACATGGTCAATCGGCTTGAAGGGGATTGTCCGAATCTCGAGTTTGTCGCGTTCCGGGGGGCAGAACGCTGGTATGCCGGCGACATTGCGTCGCTGCGCGAGGGGCCAATCACGCTCAAAGTCACCCTCGGGAGCGATGCACCGGTCCGCCTCATACACAATGGGACCGAGATCCTGAGCGGTCGCAACACACTGCTTACCACCATCAATGCAAGCGGCGTCTACCGTATAGAATCAACCAAAACGAAGACGCCATGGCTGATGACCAACCCCATTTACATTACCCGATGACCCCAGGTACCGGCTGCATGGGTGCCGGAGTCAGCAAAAACAACAAGACGATCAGGGCAATTGCCGCGAGCACCATTCTGCGCCATCCGACGGTTGTCACGTCATCAAACGGCGCTGGGTGACGTGGGTTTGAGAGTGTTGCAATCATCCCCCATACCAGCCACGTGTTGTCGACAAAGATACCCAGTAACAGGCAGAATGCAATCGCCCCGTATGCGAGATACACCGACTTGGGTCCAAAGAGCGCATATGCTGCATGCCCACCATCGAGTTGGCCGATGGGGAGCAAGTTGAACATTGTCACCAAGAGGCCGATCCAGGCAGCAAACGCAACATCATTGAGTTGCACATCCATGCCGTTGTGTGGCAGCATGGTGCCAAAAACAACGAGCTTTGCGAGAATATAAAACGCCGAGTTCCCCTCTTGGATGTAGCCAGTGGTCGGTACCGGCCCGACTGTTGAATGCATCAATCCGTAGATCAGGAGGGGAACAGCCACCAGCAAACCGGCAAACGGACCTGCCAAGCCGACATCGAGCAACATGCGTCGGTCGCGCATGGGCTCACGCTGGACAATGACCGCCCCGAGGGTACCCGTAAAACTCAAGGGGGGTGGCAATGGGATGAAGTAGGGCAAACTCACCGGAGCACCACGCCAACGACCGACGATATAATGCCCCATTTCGTGGGTCGCGAGGATCCCCAATAATGTTGCCGCGAAGGGCCAGCCGTCGAGAATGCGCGTCGGGTGCGCAAATACATCCGTGCCGTGATAGAGCGCGCCACAAGCGAGGCAAGAAATTATGGTGGCCAACAGAAGGCTCCCTGCGACAACCCATCGCGTGGCGGCAACAGGCGGCACACCAGCCACAAAAATCACCTCGACTGAAGTCTTTGTGCGTGGATCAGAGCGCATCCATGTAGTGTATCCTGCAGCCCGCGAACGTTCTTGGAGCTGGCCAAAAAACTCATGCGACGTACTCTTTGGAGTGACGTTGATGATGTACTGGGTTGTATCATTGCGGGTCCAATGCACCGTACATATCCCAAGACAGATGGTATCGATATCTGGCGATGTCATTGCGTCGAGATTGTTTGCCATGTACTACTCACTATCGTAAAAATATTGCATCGTAATCGCTAGAATACCATCAAAATGCACTGACGCTCATCGTGGAGAGTGGTATACTTTGACTGAGATTCAGATGCAACCGTAGCTGAATTACAGATTATCTTTGATCGCACGGAGGACCACATGCGCAAATCCACAGTCTACACGCTGGTCGTCATGGTTATTGCAGCCATGATTTTGCCAGCATGTGGTGGTGCCGCCACCACCGCAGCCGCCTGTAAGGCCGGCTTGGTCACCGACGTTGGCAAAATCAACGACGGTACATTCAACCAGTATGCCTATGACGGCCTGAAGAAGGCCGAGACGGACCTGGGCATCGGCACCAAGTACATCGAAACCCAGGCACAGACCGACTATGGCAAGAACATTCAGGCGCTCGTCGACCAGAAGTGTGAAGTCATCGTCGCCGTCGGCTTCATGATGGGTGATGCCATCAAGGAAGCATCCGCCAAGTTCCCAGAGACCAAGTTCGCCATTGTTGACTTCGCGTACGATCCAACCATCCCCAACGTACGCGGTTTGGTCTTCGCCGAAGACCAGGCTGGCTACATGGCAGGCGCACTGGCCGCATCGATGTCGCAGAGCGGCACCATTGCAGCCGTCGGTGGTGTCGAAATCCCACCCGTGCAGAAGTTCCTCAAGGGCTACGAAGCCGGTGCAAAGTCCATCAAGGCTGACATCGCCGTCAAGACGGTGTACATCGATAGCTTCACCGACCGCGCTCGTGGCGCCGAAGCAGCCAAGAGCTTCATGGCCGAAGGCGCTGACGTGATCTTCGGAGCCGGCGGTCAGACCGGTTCGGGTGGCATTGCAGCAGCCGCAGAGGCCGGTGCATTCGTTATCGGCGTCGACCAAGATGAGTTTGTCACCACTTTCCAGAATGGTGCAGCTCCAGGGTCAGACAAAATCATCTCGAGCGCCATGAAGCGTGTCGACCAGGCAGTGTTCTTGACCATCAAGGACGTTGTCGATGGCAAGTTCACCCCCGGCGTTTCCGTCTATGACGCATCAAACGGCGGTATCGGTTTGGCATCGTTCAACAAGGCCGACGGTTCAATCTCGGCCGAAATCAAGACCAAGATGGAAGAAATCCTCAAGGGCTTGTCCGACGGTTCCATCACCACCGGCGTAACCCTGAACTAGTCTCGTTCCAACGACCCGCGTGTGCACTCCTTCGGAGTCACACGCGGGTTATTTGTTTGTGTGTGCCCTCGCGCAGTACATATATGCACTGCATAACGACGGTTGCTATATCTTGTACCGTTTGCGACGCTGCAAATACATCTGGCGCAAAGTGGTGCGGCGTGGGTGGAGTTTTATGCAAGCGATGCAGATCGATGAGCTGATCCAAGACCGCACTGCGATATAGATGCCACTCTTTGCGCAACACATCCGTACGCTCCCAGAGGTTCAATGCATTCGCTTTATCCCCATACGCACGCAGGACGCCACTGAAGATGTCGAACACCGAGAGCATGTATTTGTACCCGCCGGCAACATGGATGAATTGTATTCCACGTTCGAGATGCAGCAACGCACCGGGCATATCACCCAACACAAAGCATAGCATCGCTATCCGGACATGACACTGCAGTCGGTGAATAATCTGATTTGCTTCTTCGTAGTGTGTCAGCGCTCGGAGCAGATCTTGCCGCGCTCCGACATAATCACCAATGGCGAGAGAGATGGTCCCACGTACCCGCAACGCATCGGCATACCACTCGAAAAGGTCGGCACCCTCAAAAACCGACAAGCTTTGATTAATGGTCAGCAACGCGTCTGTTTGTTCCCCGCCGAAATTGAGGACGTCCGCACGTTGCATCAATGCACGTCCGTAC
>CAIZHO010000180.1 GCA_903932805.1 uncultured Roseiflexaceae bacterium
ACGCGGTCTTGGACGTCAACGACAACGTCATCAATGTGCGCCCGTGGTACCCACCCTCAAATGCAATGATGGCAGTGCGGCCGGTGGCATATTTGGCAATCTTGATGGCGTTTTCGACGGCTTCAGCACCGCTGTTGGCCAAGATCGTTTTGTTGGGGCCGGTGATCGGCACAGCCTCATTGAGGCGTTCACAAAGGGCGACATAGCTCTCGTAGGTACCGACAAGGGCCGAGAAGTGCAGAAGCTTTTGGGCCTGGTCAGTGATGGCATTGACGATCTCGGGCATTGCATGACCGGCGTTGAGCACGCCGATGCCGCCGACGAAGTCGATGAAGGTATTGCCGTCGACGTCGGTGACCAGCGCACCCTTGGCGCTTTCGATGGCAATGGGGTGTGCTTTGTACAAACCGCTGGGGACCGCAGCCTCACGGCGCGCCACGACTTCTTTTGATTTGGGGCCTGGGATTGCCGTTTTCAAAGTAATGCTCGGAGCCATCGCTCTGCCTTCTTTCTCGTACAACAACTGCGGTACCACAATCCTACCACTGTTCGTCGTGTGACTCTAGCTACCGCCCAACTGTTCTGCATATTGCAGGCGATAGAGGCGCGCATAAAAGCCGTTACGGGCGAGGAGTTCTTCGTGCGAGCCGTCTTCGACCAGTTCACCGCGGTGCAACACCAAGATCCGATCGACGTTGCGAATGGTCGATAAGCGGTGGGCAATGACAATCGACGTCCGTCCTTTGAGCAAGCGCTGCACGGCTTTCTGCATCACCACCTCGGTCTCGGTATCGACACTCGAGGTCGCCTCGTCGAGGATGAGAAGCACATCCGGGTTGAACGCCATGGCACGAGCAAACGCCAGCAACTGCCGCTGACCGACCGAGAGATTCGACCCACGCTCACGGACCTCATACTGATAGGTACCGGGGAGATAATCGATGAACGTAGCTGCACCCGAAATTTCGGCAGCCCATTGCACACGCTCGTCGGTTATGGTCTCGTCGTGGAGGCGGATGTTCTGCAAAATCGTCCCACTGAAGCAGGTCGGGTCCTGCGGCACCGCGCCGACGTGCATGCGCAACTCGTGTTGCGGCACCGAACGAATGTCGACGCCGTCGAGCAAGATTGCGCCGGACTGAATGTCATAAAAACGTGCCATCAGGCTCACCAACGACGTTTTGCCTGCACCGGTCGCACCGACCACCGCGACCGATTGACCCGCCGGGATCGTAAACGAAACCCCCTTGAGGACGGGCTCATCCGGGTTGTAACCAAAGATGACGTTGTCGAAGACGATTTCGCCGCGCACCGGGCTCGCCAGCGCAACGGGCTGTTCTGGATCGCGGATCCCCTCGGGTGTGTCGAGCACCCCAAAGATGCGCTCCGACGACGCCATCGCACTCTGGAGCGTGTTGTAGCGCTCTGCCAGTTGCCGGATCGGCCCGAATGCTTGTTCGTTGTAGAGCGTAAAGGCCACCAACAGACCGATCGACGCGTATTCGGCAAACACCAATTGGCTGCCGAGGAGCAGCAGCACCGCGGTCGCCGTCACCGAGATGAGGTTGATGGTGGGGAAGAACACAGCGAACGTCGTATTTGAGGTGAACTGCGAATCGAGGTATTTGGTGCTCATTTCGGCAAAATACGCCTTGCTCCGCGGCTCACGGCCAAACAATTGCGTCACCAATACACCGGTAATCTGTTCGTTCAAATAGGCGTTAATGCGCGCCAGACGTTGGCGCATTTCGCGGTATGTCGCCCGCATGATTTTTTGAAAGATAATCGTCGAGATAATCACCACGGGGAACATGATGAACGACACCAACGCCAATTGCCAACTGAGAATCAACATCGTGGCGATGACAAACACCAGCCGGACCAGGTCGCCCAACAGCGCGACAGTCCCTTGGGTGATGAACTCATTCAGCGCATCGACATCATTGGTAATGCGCGTCAACAGGCGGCCGACCGGGTTGCGATCAAAGAAGCTGAGACTCATGCGCTGGACATGCCGGAAGATGACCATCCGGATATCGATGATGACTTTTTGGCTCATCACCTGCATCATGTAGTTTTGGGCATAGCGAAAGCCAAAGGCTGCCACGAGTGTGCCGAGGTACATCACAAAAATAGGGACGATTCCATCGACGTCCTTTGCGGCGATTGGGCCGTCGATGGCGGTTCGCAGCAAATACGGTGGCACAAGCTCGACCAGCGCGCTGCCGATCATCAGCCCAATCGCCAGGAAGAGCTGCCACTTGTAGGGCCAGACAAATTCCATCAGGCGCTTCACCAAACGGCCGTCGTACGCTTTTCCTAATATCTCGTCGTCATAAACAGTCATCTTTGTGTCCTATTACTCGTCGAGCGAATGCATCACACCGTGTCAGGCGTTATCTACAGCGTCGGCTAATTGTTCGCGTTGGTACATGGCAGCGTATCGTCCATTGCGGGCAACGAGCTCGGTATGCGTGCCTTGCTCGGCGATTGTGCCTTCGTGTAGTACTACAATCA
>CAIZHO010000181.1 GCA_903932805.1 uncultured Roseiflexaceae bacterium
GTATCGAGTGTTTCGACGTCTCAAACACCCAGGGTACCAACACCGTCGGTGCAATGACGGTATTCGAAAACGGCGAACCCAAGAAAGCCCATTACCGCAAATTTCGCATCAAAACCATTGATGCTCCCAACGATGTCGGCTCGATCAAAGAAATGGTCGAGCGCCGATTCAAACGCGCCGCAGCTGCCGCTGGTGAGGATGTCTTGTTGTCGGTGACGGATGTTCCTGATGAACAGCAATCCGAAGACGCCAAAACCAAAGAGCAAGAAGCGTGGTCGCTCTTGCCAGATCTGATCCTCATCGACGGTGGGATCGGTCAGTTGAATGCAGCGGTCGAGTCACTCCAGCGACTCGGATTTGGGCATATCCCGATCGCCGGCGTCGTCAAAGGTCCCAATCGTGATCGGTTCGATTTGCTGCTCCCCAATGCCAAGGAGTTGATTGTGCTTGAGCGCTCGAGTCCGGTCCTCGGCCTTGTGCAGACCATCGACGAAGAAACCGACCGCTTCGCCAAAAACTATCACCGCACCTTGCGGGCCAAATCGATGAAGAGTTCGACGCTCGAAGAAATCGCAGGAATCGGCCCCAAGCGACGTCAGCTCCTCCTCAAGACGTTCGGATCCCTCGATGCCATCCGTGCAGCCAGTGTCGACGAGATAGCCGCTCTCCCAGGGATGACCCGCAAATCCGCCGAAGAATTGAAGTCGCTCTTGTAGCACGACATCCGAAGTCTGGTATGATTTGCCCACCACACATGGAGGTCTCTATGTTCGACGCGCCCCAACTCGCAACACTGCGAGCACTCATTGAACGCTACATCCCTGCAGATGATGTCCCCGGTGGTATTGCTGCGGGTGTGGATGGGTATCTGATTGGCTTTCTCCAAGGCGACGGTGTGGGCTTCCTCTCGCGCTATAGTCAGGCATTGACGGCGCTCGAAAACGAAGCGCAGCTCCGCCATGGAACCGCGTTTGCTGGACTCGACGGACCCGCTGCAGATGCACTCATCAGCGCCCTGTGGCAGAACGACACCCGTGCGGTGTGGTTGTGCGATGCCCCTGCAACCCTCGCGCTCATCGCAGAACACTGCGCCGAAGGTTTTTATAGCGACCCACGCCATGCCGCCAATGCCAATGCAATCTCGTGGACGTCCATTGGATTCGAGGAGCGACGATGAACTACGATGTGTTGATTGTCGGTGCCGGCGCGGGTGGCGGAGTCGCAGCAGCACTCCTGGCAGAATCGGGTGCAAAAGTCTTGTTGCTCGAGCGTGGGACACACTACACCTACGCACACGAACGCAGCGACCACTTACGCAATCATCGTCTGTCACAGTATGGCCAAAATACCGGCCCTGATGCAGGGCACCCACGTGTCTTGGTCGCACCAGACGGCAGTGAGCAGGTCCAACTCCCCCACTATGGCGGATACCACAACAATGCAATGGCGGTCGGAAGTTCCACGATGCTCTACGGCGGGCAAGCATGGCGCTTCATGCCGGATGACTTCCGCATGCAGTCGCGTTATGGTCGTCCTGCCGGCAGTTCATTAGCCGATTGGCCTATTTCGTATGCCGATTTGGCCCCATATTACGAACGCATCGAACACGAAATAGGGGTAGCCGGTGATTCGACGGGGAGCGCAGAACGCTGGCCACGCGCCCATGCGTACCCCATGCCGGCAGTTCCGTTGACCGTCCGTGGCCGCATCATGGCAGATGCAGCAACCACGCTCGGCTGGCATACGTTCACTCCACCATTGCTCATCAACACTACCCTGTACCAAAATCGTCCGGCTTGTGCCAAATGTGGTCTCTGTGTAGGGTTTGCCTGTCACGTTGATGCCAAAAACGGGACACACAATACAATGATTCCACGGGCACTCGCAACGGGGAATTGCACGCTCATTACCGAGGCGTTTGTGTTGCGGGTCCTGATGGCCGATGCACATACCGCCAGCGGCGTCGAATATGTCACTGCAGATGGTGTCCATCAGCGCGCGTACGCGGCAACCGTTATCATCTCGGCGAGTGCCATCGAAACGCCGCGGTTGCTGTTGAACTCTGCGACCAGCGATCATCCAACTGGGCTCGGTAACCACTCCGATAACCTCGGCAGGCATCTCCAAGGCCACGTCTATCCACGCTCCATCGGTTTGATGAAGGACCCTGTCTATGACGGCGAAGGTCCTGGAGTAAGCATCAGTACCGTCGACTTCAATCATGCCAATCCGGATGTCATAGGTGGCGGGATGTTGGCCGATGAGTTCATCACCTTGCCGATTGTCTTCTGGAAGCGCTTCATGCCGCCCGAGGTACCGCGCTGGGGCAAAGCAGCCAAAGACTTCATGCGCCACGCATATCCGCGCTTTATTGACATCACGGGCCCCGTCCAAGAGATCCCCACGCCCGATGCACGGGTAACCATTGATACAACGGTGCGTGATCGGTATGGTGTCCCCGTCGCACGACTCTCCGGCAAAGTACACCCAGAGACGGTGCGCACTGCTGCCTACATGCACACCAAGGCCCGTGAGTGGCTCGCAGCAGCAGGAGTGGAACGGCAGTGGGGTAATCCTCCAAACCCCGGTTTGAGTGCCGGCCAACACCAAGCAGGCACCTGCCGGATGGGCGACGATCCCGCCACCTCAGTCACCGATCGCAATGGCAAAATACACGGTATCAATAACCTTTATGTCGCAGATGGTTCGCTCCATGTCACCAATGGTGGATTTAATCCGGTGTTGACCATCCTCGCCAATGCCTACCGCATCGCCGAGGGCATCGTAGGGCGCGGCCGCTAGACACAACAATTCCCCCCGTCACATCGGTGACGGGGGGATTATCTATTCATCTAAGCGACTGCTTCGGTGACCGTCTGTTTTTTCAGTTTTGCAAACGACATCAACAAGACCCCACCGATAATGAGTGGCAATGCGTACAGCATGTACGCGCTCACCGATTCTTGGTTCAGCATCGTACCGAGCAATACCGCTACCATGGGGTTGACATATGCGGAACTGATCGCGAGTGCTGGGCGCACTCGTGGAACGAGATACGAATACGCAGTAAATCCGACTAACGACCCAAAAATTAACAGATAGGCAAATGCCCACAACGACGTTGTCGTGACCGCTTGTGTGCTTTGTTCACCAGTCAGCAACGCAGCGACAAACAAGCTGATGCTTGCACCCAGCATCTGCGCACCACTCGCCATGTAGGCGTTGGGTGACTGCCGCACACGGGGGATTAGCACGGTGCCCAGCGACCAGCCCATTGCCGCCAACATCAAAAAGATGAACCCTATCGGCGCTGCTTGGATTTGGCCATCAAAACGCAACACAATGACACCAAGGAATCCGACAATCAGCCCAATGACTTCACGCCGATTGGGCCACAACCCCCAGAACCCCCCAAATATCGCCGCCCAGATCGGTGAACTTGCTAAAATGAGCGCAGTCAACCCGGTCGGAATATGGTAGTTTAACCCCAGGACAACGCCACCATTGCCTACACCCAGCAAAATGACGCCCACACCCATCCCCCCCAGCAGCTCCCGTACGGTAGGGAACGATGCCCCGCGCCAGCGCATAAATAGCATCATGATGACCGAGGCTGCCAAAAACCGGTATGCCGACAGGTGCAGGGGAGGGATGGACTGCAGTGCATAGTTCATCCCGAGGTATGTAGAACCCCAAATGGTATACGTAGACAGCAGTGCTAATCCGACTTTGACACGTTCTGACACGATGTAGCCCTTCAATTCGCTGCAGCGAGAAGTCGTATTGGGTGTGTGAACTAGAAAGTTTTGCCCATGTGGAACATCTCACGCAAGAAGAAGCCTGTGTGTGATGCTTCAACCGCAGCGACTTCCTCGGGAGTACCCATCGCAATCACCTCTCCACCGCCGGTGCCGCCTTCTGGCCCCATGTCGATCAACCA
>CAIZHO010000182.1 GCA_903932805.1 uncultured Roseiflexaceae bacterium
CGGGGTTCGTTGGGTTTGGGTTCGAGCGCAAAGCGGAGCTTATAGCCCTGGGATTTGGAGTAGGCTGCCAAGAAATTGATGGCTTCGCGGAAGCGCTTGATGGATTCGGCTGGGTTCTTGGTGGCATCGGATTCAGTGCCTTCGCGACCACCCCAAAAGACGTAGACTTCGGCACCGCATTCGACGCCGAGGTCGATTGCGCGCATGGTCTTTTGGACGGCATAGGCACGGACCGCTGCGTCGTTGGACGTAAACGCACCATCACGAAAGATTGGGTCGGTGAACAAATTCGTCGTGGCCATCGGCACAACCAGCCCGGTACTTGTCAACGCGCTTTTGAAGTCACGGACAATTTGGGTGCGTTCAGCCGGGGTTGCGTCGATGGGGACGAGGTCGTTGTCGTGGAAGTTCACTCCCCATGCACCACATTCTGCAAGCAGATGGACGATTTCGACCGGTGATTTGGGATTTCGGACGGGCTCACCAAACGGGTCTCGACCGACATTCCCAACAGTCCAGAGCCCAAAGGTGAATTTGTCTTGTGGGCGTGGTGCGTAATCCATCGTATCCTCCTTGGATTATGGTGTGCGTCATTGAACGGGAACGCGCACATTCTACCATATTGCATACGCATCGAATACGCTGTTGCTGTCGGGAAGTGGAGGCAGATGGCGCGTCGTAGCGCCTGATGGATACTGTCCGTAGACAACACGCGTATAATGCTAGGTATGAACAAAAACTACCGACCCGAAGTGATGAGCCCTGCGGGCTATTGGCCGCAGTTGCAGGCCGCTGTCGAAGCAGGCGCGGATGCTGTGTATTTTGGATTGACCCATTTTTCGGCACGGGCCAAAGTCGGGTTTGCGCTCGATGAGCTCCACGAAGTCATGCAGACGCTCCATCGTCGCAATGTGCGCGGCTTTGTCACCTTCAACACATTGATTTATGGCCATGAGTTGTCCGAAGCAAGCCGGGCGATAGCTGCTATCGCAGAAGCCGGTGTCGACGCAATCATTGTGCAGGATATCGGCGTGGCCGCATTGGCGCGTCAGATTGCCCCACATCTCGAGGTGCACGGCAGCACGCAAATGAGTGTCACCAACGCCGCCGGGGTAGAATTTGCGCGCCGTTTGGGGGCAAACCGGGTTGTGTTGGCGCGTGAACTGTCACTCGCCGAAATCCGTGCGATCAAAGCACAGACCGATGTCGAGCTCGAGATCTTTGTGCATGGTGCGTTGTGTGTCTCGTACTCGGGGCAGTGCTTCTCGTCGGAGGCATGGGGTGGACGGAGCGCCAATCGCGGGCAGTGCGCCCAAGCCTGCCGCCTGCCGTATGACTTGATGGTTGATGGTATCCAAAAACCTTTGGCGGATGCACGGTATCTGTTGTCGCCCGGTGATTTGATGGCAATCGACCATGTAGACGAAATCGTCGATATCGGTATTGCGTCGCTCAAAATCGAAGGCCGTTACAAAGACGCCGAATACGTTGCCTTGACGACGCGCGCCTATCGCACGGCAGTCGATAATGCCTTGGCAAAACGGGCAGAAAAAATCAGTCGCGATGAAAAGTTGTTGCTCGAGCAAGTATATTCGCGTGGACTCGGTGACTTCTTTATCGGCGGCACGAATCACCAAACCGTGGTGAATGGTCGCGCGCCGCGCCACCGCGGGATCTGTGTGGGCACTGTTGCACAAGTCGGTGAGAACCACATTGTCATCGAACCACGGACCGTGCCGCTCAAGGCGGGCGATGGGGTGGTGTTTGATGCGGCAGATTGGCGGAGCCCCGAAGAAAAAGAAGAAGGTGGGCGGATATTCACGGTGACCACGATGGCGAATGGCAACGTCTCGTTGAGTTTTGGCCGGCGTGCCATCAACAGCACGCGGGTGCGGGCTGGGGATTTGGTCTGGCGCACTAACGATGTCGATGTCGCCAAAGCAGCCAAACCGTATATCGAACCACATTTGCCGGTGACACGTCAGCCCATCACTATCATCATCGAGAACGTCGCAGATGGACGCTTGCAAATGACGTGGCAGTTGACGCATCGTCCCGATGCACAGGTGGTCCTCATGCTTGACCCACCGACATCGGAAGAAGAACAACGGCCAGTCACTGACGCCTTTTTGGCTAAACAGTTGGGACGGCTAGGTGGCACATACTATCAACTCGCAGCGGTAGAAAACCGCACCGGGCAGGAACTGGCGGTGTCGCCGTCGTATTTAAATCAGCTCCGGCGTGATGCAGTGGCTTTGTTGGATGTCGTCTTGGCAGCAGTCGATGTAGGGACGGTCAATGATCCCACAGTGGTACTTGCAGACGCACATGCAAATGTGGTGCAGAGCAAAGATACCGACGACGCGGTGCAGCTCCATGTGATGGTCCGACAACCGTGGCAACTCGCTGCTGCCATTGCAGCCAAGCCGGCCAGCATCACCTTGGACTACCTCGAGTTGTACGGGCTGAAGGACGCCGTTGCAGCGGTCAAAGCGGCAGGCATCACGGTACAGGTCGCGTCACCGCGCGTCTTGAAACCTGGTGAAGCGCGCATTACGCAGTTTTTGGCGAAGCTGGATTGCCCCGTGTTGGTACGCGGTGCAGGATATATCGATGAGTTGCGGGATGCAGGGGTAACGATGGTGGGCGACTTTTCGCTCAACGCAGCCAATGCATTGTCGGCACAGCTGTTGCGCGACGCGGGTATCATGCGGCTCGCACCCACACATGACTGTAACGCGGCGCAAATTACTGATATGGTTCAGCAATTGGGCGGCTCGTTTATCGAAGTCGTTGCCTATCACCATTTGCCGGTTTTTCACACCGAACACTGTGTCTTCTGTCGGTTTTTGTCGACAGGCACAAGCTACAAAGATTGTGGCAGGCCGTGTGAATCACATCAGGTTGGATTACGTGATCGAAATGGTCGAATCCACCCAGTGATAGCCGATGTCGGGTGTCGCAACACCGTCTTTGGTGCCGAATCACAAGAAGGCACCAAGCACCTCGCCGGATGGCTCGGAGCCGGGGTCAAGCACATCCGGTTGGAATTTGTCCACGAGAGCGCTGAAGATGTCACTGCGGTGATTGGCCTCTACCAGGCGGGTATCGCGGGCACACAGACGTGGACAGACATTGGTCGGGAGTTGCGCCACGCCGCACCGAGTGGCGTGACCGAAGGGAGCTTTTTCGTACCCGATAACTACTTGGTCATCCCGCTGCGGTAGCAGCGTGACGAGAACACCCCCGACATGCAGCTGCATGTCGGGGGTGTTGTGCCTGTGTCGTTACTTGGTGGGTTCGGCGATGACGACCAGCCGTTGGCTGAATTTGTCAGGACCGAACGCTGGCCAGCAGGTAATCAGCGTGAGTTGTTCGTGCGGTGTTGGTTCGAGGAGCTTCAAGTTGGCAATCTGTTCCGCAGGAGTCGGTCCTTCAGCGGGGATGAGTTTCTGTGCGGTCACCGTGTACGTATATTCGACGTCACCTTTGTAGAGCGTGATGTTTGCCCCTGGCAGAAGTTTGTCCAGGTTCGCAAAAAGCTTCCCGTACCCCGCCACATGCGAGCTAAAGACGATGTTGGTGCCGTCGCCGGGGAGGCCTGACTGATAATGGTGACCGACTGCGTAGCGGGCAACAGTCCATTCTTGCATTGCAGTCACGGGATTCTGCATCCAACTGACCATAAGCACAGGCGCATCGAGTTCAATCGACGGGACAGACAAGCGGGTAATCGGGGATGCACTAATGGGAGGAACAAGTTGCATGTTGAACGCATCGGTAGTCGTGATGCTCGGCAGAATACGTTCGACAGGTTGAGATATCGCTGCGGCGCTGGTAATCTCGTCGACTGCAGTGACCCGCATGAGCGCAACTTGGGCGACGACGTAGATACCCGTTACGAGCAACACCGTGACACCCATATAGCTCGAAACATGATGGCGTAAGCGGATGTGCCAGTTCGAAGACAGCATCGCCCCGTTCATCAATGCCCGGCGGCGTGATTGACGGATTTGTTGCTCTACTGTTTGTGCGTTTTGCATTATTTCGTCCTTCCCAACCAGTAACCGACTGCAGTGACGGTGCTCATGATTGTAATGAATGCGATAAATGTGATGTTTTGCGACCACTCCCGGTCCCCAAAGACTCCAGTGTTCGGCATAACGATCGGGCGTTGCGTGCTCCCAGCTGCGGGTTTGGATTGTGCCATAGTTGACTGTACCGTTGCTACCACCGCAGATTCGAGCGCCTGTGGCAGTCTCGTTGGTTGTGCGATTGCATCGGCACCGCGCACATCCAGTTCGGGAGTACTGGTGACTGCTGGGTGAATCAACGCCGCAGTTAAGCGATCAAGCGATGCACCAGATTGCATTGCGACACGCACCACGACTGCCAGGATAGCCACGACGATAAGTATGGCCAGGATTTGACGAGCCATGTACGACCTCGTGATTGCTCTCTGTACGATATAGTATAGTACTCACTAGGGGTATACAAGGGTTGACGGATGTTGTCATCTCATTGTAATTATGAAATTTATGTGATACCAATCAAGTAAAATTGCTTTGATACGATATGGTACCATGTGCTGTAGTAGAAATGCAAGAACGGGTTGTGTATGGTCGAACAACCAGATACTCCTGACGATTTGCTCGCCTCACTGCTCGCGAGCAAACCGCATCGTCAGACCACCAACGGAAGACATCGATTGCCGCTGTACGAAATTGTGCGGGCAATTTCAGAAGATATTGGCTGGCGACCTGCGGGTTCGCGTGCCGAGGCACAAGCTGCAGGATACCTGGTTCAGCTATGGGAGCGGGCGGATGTCTGGTTCTGGCAAGATACGTTCCCTACTGCCACTGCGCTGCGACCGATCGTGCGTTTGTTGTGTGTCTTGAGTATCGCTACGGTGTTATCGATATACGTCTCGCTGTGGCTTGCACTGTTCTGTGCACTCGCTTGTACGTTGGTAGCGTATCAGTCACTCATGCGCGATGTCGTGCCGTTACAGCGGGCTCGTGGAACGTCTCAAAATGTCTTGGCGATACGCAAAAGTTTGCGACGCACCCTCCGTCGTGTGGTGATTTGTGCTCCGCTCGATGTCTTTGCAGCACCGCTGCGACACGGCCAACCGCGTACCCATTTGCTGGTGGCGACCATTCAAAGCACGCTGATCGTACTCTCGTTGATCGACCCGTTACCGGGATTGTTTGGTCCGAGTGCAATGACTATCCCTGTTGCTTGGATGACAGTGTTGTGCGTGTGGTACTTCTTGGTGATGGTCGTTCTCGACGCTCACGCACGTCGTCCGGTGCGGAGCGCAGGCGCAATCAGTCATGCGGGTGCACTGGCGGTATTGGCAGGCAGCTTCGATGAAATCGGCGATATGCCGCACACCGAAGTATGGGCGGTCGCACTGGGCGCGAGTAGTCTTGAGAGCGGTGCGGCCGACCTTCTGCAACGGTATCCGTTTGACCCTGAGACAACGTTTTTCATTGGGTTAGCGGGGATCGGCAGAGGCCCGTTGGCGTATGGACTGTATCATGCCTACGATCGCGGTAGACCGGTCGATGCATTGCTCATCGAAATGGCACATCAGCTCCATGCAGATACCGCAATTGAACCACGGGTGACTCAGCAACCAGCGCTGATTCGTCCGTTTTTGCGTCGTCAATTTCGGGCAATCGAGATTACCTGCCTCGATGGTGAGGGGCTGGTGCCGCTCCAAGGAAGCCCACACGATACTGTAGCCGCGGTGAATCCGCACATATTGCAGCGTGCCATGCGCGTTGTGGTCACCATGACACGCAGTATCGACACGTTGTCACTCTCGCCGACCCAATTACACAGCAAGGATTAGACGATGGAAGCACGGATTGTGGCATGGCTGCAACGGTTGGTCCAGATCCCGAGCGTGAATCCCGCGCATGCAGGACCCACTGCGCAAACGACGGGCGAAGGGGCGATGGTGACCGTCCTTGCGCAGATTTTCGGTGATCTGGATGCAGACGAAATCATCTATGACCCCGTACTCCCGAAGCGGGACAACATCTATGCAATCTGGCATGGCAGCGACTCAGCCGTTGCGTTGCTCGATGTACACCTCGATACCGTCGGGGTTGAGCAGATGACCATCGACCCGTTCGGCGCGGATGTGCGTGATGGACGCGTCTATGGCAGAGGAGCGGTCGACACCAAAGCGTCACTTGCCGTGGCACTCGCGGTCATCGAAGCACAGGTGCGCAGTGGCGCACCGTTCGAACAGACCATTATGATTGCATGTACCGTCGACGAAGAAGAACTCGGGAGCGGTGCAATTGCCCTAGCAGCCTGGCTGCGGATGCGAAAACTCCGCCCACAGACCATGATCGTCGCTGAACCCACCGAATGCCGAGCCGTCTACGGACACACCGGTTTGGTCCGTCTGTGGGTACATACGCAGGGGGTCGCGGTACACACATCGCAACCCGACCGTGGGGTCAATGCAATCGCCGCCATGCTGCCCGTCGTCAATGCATATATTGCAGAGCACCAACGCCTGCAGACGACCACACCAGCGGCTCTCGGGCATGGGACATTAACGGTTTCGCTTATCAACGGTGGCCGAGGGATGAACATCGTCCCTGATGCGTGTCGGATTGGTATTGATCGCCGTGTGGTAGATGGAGAATCCGCCGCTGACGTGCAACGCCAACTCGAAGCGCTGGCCGCTCATGCTTCGGACGGACAGGCGACGTTTACCTTTGTCACGAGCGCCGAGGCGTTGTATCAAGACCCCGCACATCCATGGGTGGCAGAGCTCTGTCTGTTCCACGGGACCACACCGACCACTGCGCCGTATGGCACTAATGCGTTTGCCTACGGTGACATCCCGCATTGTTGTGTCGTCTATGGGCCGGGCTCGATCGCGCAGGCGCACACCGAAGACGAATGGGTGTCTGTTGCTGAACTCAATCGGGCTGCCGCATGGTATCGCCAGTGGTGGCGTGTGGGCAGTGAACCAAACGCATAGAAAGGAACGCGGATGGGAACGACATCAATACACACACACGGTTGCCGTGTTTCGGATGAATGGATGATCCGGGGGATGCGTGCGGTGGTGCTCGAAAACGCCGCATTGCGGGTCACCGTTTTGCTTGATCGTGGCGCTGAGATTGTCGAGTTACGGCATAAACCGTCAGACATCGATCCGTTGCTTCGGTTGCCCGTCGCCATCCATGACCCTGCACGTGCAACCGGCTCGATCGGCGGTACGGTTGGTACATTCATGGATACATACCTTGGTGGCTGGCAAGAAATTGCCCCGTCCGGTGGACCGACCAACACCCATCGCGGTGCCTCGTATGGCCAACATGGTGAGGTGTCACTGCTGCCGTGGGATGTGATGGTGCTCGTAGATACGCCTGAGCGCGTGACGGTCCGGTGTAGCGTGCGCGGGATTCGGACTCCGATCCGCATTGTGCGTGACATGACCATCGAAGGCACGTCACCGGTATTGCGCCTTACCGAGACCTTCAGCAACGAGGCAGGTGAGCCCATCGACATCATGTGGGGGCATCATATTGCGTATGGCTTGCCGTTCCTCAGCCATGGGGCACGGATTGCGACCTCGGCCCGTGCAATTGAAGCCCATACCGCGGCCGCCGATGGCCCAAACCGGCTGTCACGCAATGGGGCACACGGTGCATGGCCCATGCTCGCGGGACCCGACGGTACCCCGTTCGATACAAGCATTGTGCCAGCCCATGCCGACGCACATGGAAGCGATGTTTTTTATCTGAGTAACTTTGCCGATGACACCGCGTGGTATAGCCTGTATAGCGAACATCATCGGCTCGGCGTGGCGGTTGCATGGGATGCGACGGTCTTTTCGCATGTGTGGCAGTGGCACGAGTTCAGTCGTACCGGTGGGTTCCCCTGGTGGGGCCGTGTCCATGCGTTTGCGCTCGAGCCGTGGTGTGGGTATCCGACTGATGGGTTGTCAGCCGTCGCCACCAAGGGGAATCAGCGCATTCTGCAAGCGGGCGAGGTGATCGAAACCTTCCTGACGGTAGCGCTCTACCAAGAGCAGGCTACCCCGACCGAAGTTACACGCACGGGTGATATCACGTTCTAACGAAGCCGGCTGCGTCGATACATCGACGCAGCCGGTATTTGTGCTCGTGGGAGTGCGGCCTACGCCACAACGGTGTGTTTGAACTGCGGCAGATAGGCTTTGTTTTGGGCAAACATCTCGTTGACCATGGCTTTGATCTCTGCAGGTGCCAACACCGCCGCGGTTAACGGGTCGTTGAGGATCGCGTGGTACACCTTGCGTGGGTCGCCGGTCAATGCACCCGCCACTGCCATTTCTTCGATCTGAGCTGACAAGTTGGTCAACATAGCGACTTGCGGTGGAAGGGCACCGACATGCACGGGGTGGAGGCCGTCTTTGTCGACAAACACGGGCACCTCGACACAGGCATCTTGGGGCAAATTGGTAATCAGGTTGGTGTTGCGCACATTCCCATTGAAGCGGAATGGTTCACCGCCTGCGAGTGCGTTGACGATGTAGGCGGCGTACTCATGGCCACGATTGAGGTCCAGATTGGCACTGCCATCGAACCACG
This sequence comes from uncultured Roseiflexaceae bacterium, assembly GCA_903932805.1. Classification (GTDB taxonomy): domain Bacteria; phylum Chloroflexota; class Chloroflexia; order Chloroflexales; family Roseiflexaceae; genus UBA965. The sequence continues at coordinate 8,610 of CAIZHO010000182.1, forward strand.
AACGGGCGTCGTCGCGCCATTCGTGCTCACGGCGCAGGTACTCATCGAGGATGTATGCATGCACACCGGGATTCCAACCGGTGCCGTGTGTGCAGTACTTTTCGATGAGGTCTGGGCGTTTGCGGAACCAGGCGTTGTACTCAGAGTTATGGCCGCTTGATTCGGTCACGTAATAATCGAGGTTGAGGAACATCTCGTTGCGGACAATCTCTTCATTGTAGACTTCTGGGCGCTCGGTAATGGCTTTGCGAATCAACGGGATGGCGTCTTGGCCCTTCCAGTTGTACTTGACATACCATGCCATGTGATTGATGCCGGCGCATACGTATTCGATTTCTTCATACGGGGCACCGATCCATTGCGCGAGCATTTCGGATGTCCCTTGGACGCTGTGGCAGAGGCCGGTGATGGCAATCTTGGACTCGTGTTGCATGGCACGACAGAGCATCGCCATAGGGTTGGTGTAGTTGAGCATCATCGCTGACGGGCAGTATTTTTCCATGTCTTTGACGATGGCAAGCATTTCGGGGATGGTGCGCAATGCGCGGAAGATGCCCGATGGGCCACGCGTGTCGCCCACATTGATGTCGATGCCGTACTTCTTGGGGATTTCGATATCGTGGCGCCAGACCTGCACGCCGCCGGCCAAAATGGTCACCATGACCACGTCGGCACCCTGGAGGGCTTCAGCTCGGTTGCGGGTAGAACGGACAGTGGCCGGGTATTTGCCCAGTTCGATGATCCGGCGGACCGACTTTTCGGCGAACTCGAGGCGTTCTTGGTCGATATCCATCAACACTAATTCGGCATTCTTGAGTCGGTCAAAGGTCAAAATGTCACGTACCAGGGTCCGTGTGAACCCGATGCTCCCTGCGCCGATAAACGTAATCCGCGTCATGATTGTCCTTCTCCGTTGGTCGTTGCGTCTATGTAACTCGTCGTGTGCGCCCACAATTCAGCGCCGAGCGCTTCGACCGTGGCGAGCGAATCGACCGAGCCGTCAATGGTCAGCGCGTGCAGAAATGCATCGCGGTTTTGGGTGAGGGCTGCCTCGACAATGACATTTACCCAGGCGTACCTGCTCGCCAGCATCCCCGCCGTTGCGTGTCCCAATGGCGGTTGCGGGATAGGTGTGGGGATACCCTTTGCCATGTGTGCCGGTGCTTCGACAATCGCGCCATACGGCAAATCAGGGACTTGGCCCGTGTTGGGGAGATTCACTGCATAGACTTCGTCGCGCCGTTCGCGGATTGCGCGGACGATGTCGACCACTTGTTCGTGCTCACCCGATTCGCGCAGAAACAACCGGTCGGGCAACGGGGCAACGCTAGTCGCATCTGCTTCCATCGCAGTAAATTCTGCATCACCGTCGGCAATTGTGCCTTCGAACGAAAACGCATCAATCCCTAATCGCATGCCGTAGTAGGCACCAGTGCGAAAAAACTGCGGAAAGAATTCGGTCACATGCCGGTCCAGAACTGCAGGGAACGCCCCGGTGTGCCGCAAAAGTTCCCAAGAGAATCGATTCTGATCGGCATGGGTGACGGGTACCGACTGCTGAGATACGGCATGTGCATGGAGGCGCGGCATCAGATCGACCCCGTCACTCGCAATTGCTGTCATCCAGGTCAGATGATTATACCCTGCGTACTGCGCGGTCAGCGATGCTCGTGGGAGCACCAATGTATCTGCGAGGTAATGGAGGACATGCAAGACTCCGTGACACAAGCCGATCACGGGGATCCCGACGGCGAGCTGGATGGCCTGACAAATCGGTGCCATCGGATTGGAATAGTTGACGAACAATGCATTAGGAGCGTATGCAGCAACATCACGTGCAATAGCGACCATGGCGGGGATCATGCGGATTGCGCGTGAGCTGCCCCCTGGCCCGACGGTATCACCGACAGGCATATAGATGCCATATTGGCGCGGAATGAAGACATCTTGCTCCCACGCTCGCCGTCCCCCTACCCCCACCGTGCAGATCACCACGGTTGCCCCCGGGAGCGCCTCGCGTCGGTCTGTGGAAGCTCGCAACCCAATCGGTGCGCCGGTTTGTGCAATCATTTTGCGGGCAAGGTGATGGGCGACCTGCAGGGCCTGCGGTTTGGGATCAACGAGACGGACCTCGCAAGGGCGCCCTGCGGCGACGAGATCTGCCAACAACCC
>CAIZHO010000183.1 GCA_903932805.1 uncultured Roseiflexaceae bacterium
CTGCATATCTCAAAATAGACAACAAACCGGTCTTTGTCTTTTGGAACGACACGATTCTCCCGGGGAAAGTAGGCAGCAAAGGTGCATGGCAGCAGCTGCGTGACGACATGGACCCCAATCGTGAGCAGTTTTGGTTGGGTGGCGGCGTGAACTTCGGATTGCTCGACGTCTTCGATGCACTGCACTTCTATGACATCACGTGGGAAGCATCTTCGGGTAAGGCGATGTCTTCGTACAATCGGAAGCTCAACGACTACAACAATTCTCGTGGCACAAACAAGCCTTTTGTTGCGACCATTATGCCGGGCTATGACGACATGCGGTACCGTGGTGGCCATGCAAAGGCACGCGATGATGGTGCGTATTACCGTAGTGGCTGGGATGTGGCGCGTTCGTATGGTGCGTCGTATGCAGTGATAACGAGTTGGAACGAATGGTTTGAAGGTAGTTCGATCGAACCGAGTAGAGCATTTGGTGGCCAATACCTCGATATCACACGGGAGAAGATCGCCCAGTTCAAAGAAGCAGCACCTGTTGTTGCGCCAGACGCTATTCCTCCGGGATTTGCAGACAGCACGATGAAGAAACTCTGGCAACGTGGGGATTTGGTGGTCGAGCAAGGCCGCACCGCACGGTCATGGATCTGGGGACCGCGACTCGGTGACGGTATGCTCGAGGCATACAACGGTGGTCAGCGATTGGTGCAATACTTCGATAAGGCACGGATGGAAGTCAATGATCCCGCCGCCGATAGGTCATCAGCGTGGTTTGTGACCAACGGGTTGTTGGTCAACGAACTCATGACCGGACGCATGCAGACCGGTGAAACATCGTTTGTCCAGCGCCCACCTTCCGAAGAGGTCCTGGCAGGTGACCCAGTGGTGGTGAACGCCGATGCACCACGCTATGCGACGCTCGCGGTTGTTTCGACATATCAGCCACCAAAGAATGGTGAGATTCTTACGCTCCAGATGCGTCGCGATGGCTCATTGGTGCCGATAGCTGCACCTACGGTGGTCAAGAATACGCGTTATATTGCCGAGACGGGGCATAACATACCCGATGTGTTCGAAGCGTTCTTGCAACAGTCAGGGCTGATCTATACAGGGAGCGAGTACACCGTTGCACCGTTGTTTGACTGGGTATTTGCATTTGGGTACCCGATTACCGACGCGTACTGGATCAAAACGAACATCGCTGGTGTGCCACGCTGGACACTGGTGCAGGCGTTTGAACGACGGATATTGACGTATACCCCGACCAATAGCGCGGGATTTCAAGTCGAAATGGGGAACGTGGGCCAGCATTATTACGCATGGCGATACGGGAAATAGTTAGTAGTGAGTAGTGAGTAGTGAGTAGTGAGTAGTGAGTAGTGAGTAGTGAGTAGTGAGTAGTGAGTAGTGAGTAGTTGGAAATTTTAGCTGCTGATTGCAGACTTTCCCTGCAAACTACTAATTATTCACTCCTCATTCCAACTTCCTCTGTCGTGGATCGGGGTTGGCGATGACCTGTGCGGTTATGTTGGCGCGGCGCGTGGCCAGTGCAGCGGCGATTGCGGGATAATCGAATGCCAGCGTAGCCGCGGCAAGTAACGCAGCGTTTATTGCGCCCGGTTTGCCGATAGCGAGGGTACCGACGGGTACACCAGCGGGCATCTGCAAGATGGACCAGACCGCGTCGACCCCGTTCAGTGCACCGTTCGGTATGGGAACCCCAAAGACGGGGACGAGTGTTTTGGCGGCAAGCATCCCGGGGAGGTGTGCTGCCCCGCCGGCACCGGCGATGATTGCGCGCAGGCCGCTGGCTGCGGCGTTTTCTGCAAATGAAAACAACAAATCCGGCGTACGATGGGCCGATACGACCTGGGTGTGGGTAGGGACACCGAGTTCGTTGAGGGTGTCCACACAGTGCTGCATGATGTCCCAATCCGACTGCGACCCCATCACAACGGCAACGAGTGGTGTAGTCACGTCAGACTCCTTTGTGTCGCGCAATGGCATGCTCATAGAGAGCGATATATGCCTTTGACGAACGCTGCCACGTAAAATCTTCGCGCATGTTGCGTGCTTGTATCTCGGCAAACAACGGTTGCTTCGCGTAGCACGCCAAGGCGCGCCGTACTGCATCGCTGAGCGCTTCGGGGGTGTAATCGGTGAAGCGGAACCCGTTGCCATACGCACCTTCGCGCACCGTATCGTTCAAACCGCCGACTGCCCGGACAATAGGCAAGGCTCCGTAGCGCATCGCAATGAGTTGCCCCAATCCACCTGGTTCGAACCGCGACGGCATGAGGAAGAAATCGCATGCTGCGTAGATACGATTGGCCAGAGCCGCGTTGAACCCAATATGGACTGCCATTCGTGTGGGGAAGCGGGCTGCGAGCTCGCGCATCCGTTCCTCCCAATGTGGTTCACCGCTACCCAGTACGACGAGTTGCATGTTTGTCGTTGCGAAAATCCCCGGCAGTGCTGCATCAAGCAAATCTACCCCTTTTTGGGAAGCCAAGCGTGAGACAATCGCTGCCATTGGTATATCGGCATCTATCGGCAATTGGAAGAACTGCTGGATGTCTGCTTTGCAGCTTGCCTTACCGCTGACATCGTTGGCGGTGTACGTGGAAACCAAATTGGGGTCTGTTGCAGGGTCGAACATGACGGTGTCGATTCCATTAAGAATGCCACTGTGCCGATCGCGCAAGCTCCGAATGACGCCGTCGAGGCGTTCGCCATAGGCAGGAGACATAATCTCATTCGCATAGGTTGGACTGACCGTGTTGATCATGTCGGCAGCCAACAAGCCGCGTGCCATAAAGTTAAATGTATCTCCCGGCAATCCTGCGTTGTGTTCGACCCCACCCCATTCGTCGAGGCCAGCAAGGTGGCGCGACCATCCGCCATACTCACCTTGATATGCCAAATTATGGATGGTAAACACCGTCGCAATGTGACCAAAGGTGTAATTGTAGCGGGTACGCATGTATGCAAGCACCAAGGCTGTATGCCAATCGTTGGCATGCACGACGTCTGCGTTCCATGCGTTGACCTCGCGCAGATGTTGGATGAGGTGCATCACTCCGCGCGCAAATAAAATGAAACGCGCGTCGTCATCGAATTCTCCGTAGACAGCATCGCGTTCGAACGCAGCGGGTATGTCAAGCAGATAACGTTTGGTGCCATCTGCATCGGGAAGCAGATAAATACGACACTCTTCCTGCCGTTCGCCCAAAGCCAGGAACGTAGCCGTCACCGGCAGCGACGTGGTGATGAGGTGGCGGTTTTTTTTGTAGAGGGGCATGACGAGTGCAGCATCAAGCCCGTCACGCACGAGCTGATTGGGGAGTGCTCCGGCGACGTCTGCCAACCCACCGACCTTCATCAACGGTGCAGCTTCTGCGGCGACAAATAGAACATTCATATGTGTCTCCTATGGCTACAGTGCCAATTATGGTAAAGCGTCATTGCTCAGTCACGGTTGTCGGATGCGTGCTGCGGGCCGGTTGGCTCGTCACAAACCAGACTCCGAGCAAGGTCAATGCAGACCCGACAAAGAACAAGAGATTTGGTTGTTCGTGGAGCCACACCCATGCAACAGCGACCCCCGCAATTGGTTGAAAGTACATCATCGCCGATACCTTGCCAGATGTCGTGCGTTGTAATGCCCAGAATAACGCAAGGTACCCGACAACGGTGACCATCAACCCTGTGTAGAGAATACCAGATACCGTTGCAACCGTGATGTTCGTCACCAACCCGAATGCATATTCGCCGATGGCAAAGGGCAACAGACAGACGACCCCGTAAAATGTGGCTGCAGCCGTCGCAGGGACCGGTGGATGCGTCTGCATCAGGGAACGGCCCATTACGGTATACATGCCCCAACAAAACGCACTGACAATGTAGATTACATACCCGATCATTGCGCCGAGGCCGACCGAACCACTGCGTTCGGGATTGAGCACCAACATCATGCCACAGATTGCGATACAGATCCCAAGCATCATGCGGCGCGTGATGCGTTCGCCCAGCATGATATGCGCAAGGCCTGCCACCCAGAGCGGCGTGGTGGCCGATAGCAGCGCGATGTGCGTCGATGGGCTCAGGGTAAGTGCTTCGACTTGCGTGATTTGGGTTATGCAAAAGCCAATCAGTCCCATCACAAAAAAGCGCTTGCGTTCTGGCCCGGTGATGAGCACCCAAGTTGCACGCGGGGCCAACGGAATCAACACGGTCAGTGCCACAACAAATCGCCAAAAGGCGAATGATATGGGCGGCATGTCGAGCAGTGCTGGTTTGGTAATGGGGTACGCTGCTCCCCAAATCATATTGACGAAGGCCATCACCACGAGCGCCCAGACACTCTTCGGTACCACACTGTACGGACGCATAGACACCTGCTGCTACAAGTAGTCGTATTATACTCAATCACCCGTACCCTGCATTTGGTATTCGCTGCCCTGTGCAGGATTCTGACCGTGTTATAGTAGTTTCATCTGGCTCTGCAAAGGAACGCACCATGGCGCACACGACTGATTCGGGGATTCCCATCAAACCACTCTATCGTGCCGACGACGTCACAGCACCGCAAAACGACCCCGGCCAGTACCCATACACCCGCGGCGTGTATCCCGAGATGTACCGAAGTCGCTTCTGGACTATGCGTCAATACGCAGGGTATGCCTCGGCCCGTGCCAGCAATGAACGCTACCGGTACTTGCTCGAACAGGGTCAGACGGGCTTGTCGGTGGCGTTTGATTTACCGACCCAACTCGGTCTTGATTCGGACGACGAACGGGTCGATGGTGAAGTGGGCAAAGTCGGTGTTGCCATAGACTCGCTCGACGATATGTTGACGCTTTTCGATCAGATTCCTCTTGACAAGGTCACCACATCGATGACCATTAATGCACCGGCTGCGGTGTTGCTACTATTGTATGAGTTGGCAGCGGAGCGCCAGGGGGTGCCTGCATCGGCGTTGGGTGGAACTATCCAAAACGATATTTTGAAAGAGTACTCGGCTCGGGGAACATATATCTACCCACCGCGACCGTCGATGCGTCTCGTTACCGATACGTTTGCATATTGTGCGGAGCGTATCCCCAAATGGAACACGATATCGATATCTGGCTATCATATGCGTGAGGCAGGTTGTACCGCGGTGCAAGAAATTGCCTTTACCCTGGCCAATGGTATCGCCTATGTGGCCGCTGCACAGGCTGCGGGTCTGGCAGTGGATCAGTTTGCGCCGCGGTTGAGCTTCTTTTTTGCCTGCCACAATAACTTTCTCGAAGAAATCGCCAAATTCCGCGCTGCCCGGCGGCTCTGGGCGACCATCATGAAAGAGCGGTTCGGCGCCCAGAAAGAGCAAAGCCTGATGCTGCGCTTCCACACGCAGACGGCTGGGTCGAGCCTCATGGCGCAGCAACCGCTCAACAACGTCGTTCGCACCACCATGCAAGGGCTGGCTGCGGTGCTCGGTGGCACCCAGAGCCTGCACACCAACAGTTACGACGAGGCAATCGGATTGCCCACCGAACAAGCAGCCACGTTGGCGTTGCGCACCCAGCAGATTATTGCCTACGAAAGCGGCGTCGCGAGTAGCGCCGACCCTTTGGCAGGTTCGTACCTCATCGAATCACTGACCGACGAACTCGAAGCACAAGCGAAGCTCATTATCGCCGATATTGATGCGATGGGCGGGGCAGTCCCAGCCATCGAAGCAGGCTGGGTCCAAGCAGCCATCGCCGATGCAGCCTATGCATACCAGCGCAATATCGAGTCCCACGAGCAAGTCATTGTCGGGCTGAATAAGTTCACCGACCGCAGTGATGCTCCGATCCCCGTGTTCCGCCCTGATGAAGGGGTCGGTGCAGAGCAAATCGCTAGTATTACACGGGTCCGTGCGACCCGTGACGAGCCGGCCGTGCAGGCTGCGCTGGCCGAAATAGCCCGCGTCGCCCACGGGACCGAGAATTTGCTCCACCCCATGCGGGCTGCTCTGGCACTCAATGCGACCGTGGGCGAGGTGTGCGGTGTGTTACGCGGTATCTGGGGCGAGTATCGGCCGACGGTCAAGGTGTAACCCGAATGTTCCTTGTTTATTGCATACCGATGGTCGCGGCGAGTTCGCTATAATACAAAAAATAGTCAGAAGAGAGATGTCTCATGGTACAGTACCGCACCGCTACGAGCGCCGATATCGATGCCGTCCATCATGTATGGTTGGCTACCGCATATCCTGATCCCGCGCAGCGGGCGGCATTGCCGGTGCTCGGCATCGCCCCGTGGTTTGGCCATCTGGTCGACCACGGATCTCTCATGGTAGCTACCATCGATGACCAGGTCGTCGGTTTTGCCGCGACGATTACCCGTGGGTCGGTTCGCTTTCTGGCCGAATGCTTTGTGTTGCCTGCATATCAGTCCCAGGGGATAAGCAAAGCACTCATCGCACAGCTGTATGCGGATTGGACGGGCATACGCTGTACATTTGCATCTGCCGACCGGCGCGCAGTGTCACGCTATACTCGAGGAGGGATGACGCCGCGTTGGGAGCGCTA
>CAIZHO010000184.1 GCA_903932805.1 uncultured Roseiflexaceae bacterium
CGATGTGACACAGTCACCGCTCCCGACTGCGTCACAGACCGTTGTAGCGAGTGTGACCCAGTCACCGCTGCCGACTGCGACACAGTCGGTTGTTGTCACGCAGAGCCCGCCGATGGGGACGGCAGAGCCCGAGCGCCCACAACCATAACGGACTAGTACATCTCAACGCACCGTCAGCAGCAGAACTGCTGACGGTGCGTTTGCGTTGCAGCACGGGTAACGTGGGGGTTATACGACCGGACCAGGGCGTTGGCAGCCTATGTAGCTGCGGCAGTTATGCTCACCGACAACGACATTCAGGCGTTGGAGCAATTGTATGCCGATGCATACCCAGGAAATTGGTTCGACGCGCGCATAGTGTGGCCCAGCTTTCAAGTAGGAATCTGCATAGCGATGCGTTGGTGGCTACTGCAGGCATCCACATTGTGTCGGAGCGCGAGGGTGTGGCCGGACTGGGTAATGTGACCAGCCACCCCAGGGTCCGCGGCCGGGGCTATGCGCGCCAGGTGTGTGCGCGCCTGTTGCGGCATCTCGATGGGCTCGGGATTGCGCATATCGGCTTGAATGTGGCGGCTGGTAATGCACGCGCGCAACAGGTGTATGCCGGGTTGGGGTTTGTGCAAGTGGCGGAGTACCACGAGGTGCTGTGGGGGTGAGGTGACGGGAACGTATCCCACCCCCTCCATCTGTAGCGTGATGCACTTCGCCTAATGCTGTGGCGCATCCACGCCCGCGTTTGGATCCTGGCATAGAACACCCATCATCCGCCGCTGCCGGGGCGTTGCCCCGGCAGCAACCCCTCATCACAGCGAACGCAAGAAGGCTTGCACCGCCGGCGGAACGGTCATCTCCCACAAGAGCTGATCGAGCTCGTCCTCGTATACCCCTGTACTAGACTGGAACCCGCTCAGATCCAGCTGCACCGCACCCGCGAACGCATCCCCGTTGAACAACGCCGTTTTGAGGCGCTGATGAAGGCGGTTCTGCGCGTTGAGCTCACGCGCAAACACCTCGAACGTGGTATCGACGATGACGGTGCCGTCCTCCCAGATCGACAGCATCTCGTGGCGCTCGAGGCGGTGCAACGCGTGCACTCGATTGCGGGCGATGCACGCCGGCGCATGACCATCGCCGAACAACACATCCGTCAGGACCGCCATCAGGTCCAGCATCCCGTCTTCACTGCCCACCAACAGACGCACCGTCACCAGCCACTCGGCCACCTGCCGGTTGGCGATGACCACCCCACCGGGGAACACCGTCGCGTCATACTCGATCCCCATCAGACACCTCCATCGACACAAAAAATCCACACTATCTGCCGCAGGGCACACGAGTCCCGTGTACGGCGATACTGTGGATTGGGTTTTCTGATGGCCAGCCTGTGCTGGGAACAAGATAGTAGCACGATGCGTTGGGGCATGTCAACCCCTCACCGCCACTGCCGTTCAACACACCGGCAGCGCTGCGTGATCGAGGATCATACATGACACTTTCGACTGCTGTATGTATGTGGGTGGCACAAGGTGCGTGGTGGCAGTAGTTGTCCAGCTCAGTAATCACGCCCGAAGAAATCCTTGTTCCAGTCGACTACCATCTCCGAAGCTGACTCCCACACGCAAAGCGCGGGTCCATCAACGGTTGCAGGAGTGAGATAGATAGACATCAATACAACAGTGATTGATGGGAGCGCCATTTGGGAGACAGAGGTGTTCACGTGAAAGACAATCGGCAGAGGACGATTTTTTGAAAAATCATATTTCTTCACGAAAAATGCAAATATCAGCAAATTACCTCTTTCAAATATGAAGTATGTGAAGTATAATAATCACGTAACTGTCGAGTATGCAAATATTCGGCAGGGGTATTATGTGTAGTCAGGCACACTGCGGAGGAGAACAAACGAAAGACACGCATCGCGGAATGTGCGCATGGCGTTGCTACAGTTCATGGCGAACGAACCAGCCTCATAAGTTGACAACTGAATGGGCCTCGCACGTGCTGGTCGTTTGACCGACGGAACAGGCTTGGTTGCTGTCATGGTATGAACCTGAGATTCGGACAACATGTTGGTGACGACCCATCAAGCACACAAATCTGGACAGTGTTTTGGCGTCTGTACCTTAGCAAAGAGGAAAGGGAGTTATGAGTAATTCGACCAGGAAAGAAACAGTCGTGTGGAACGTATTCCGCGTACTGTTGGTGATTGCGATCACGTTCGCAGTCGTGCCGTTGTCACAACTTGCGACAACCGCACTAGCAAGC
>CAIZHO010000185.1 GCA_903932805.1 uncultured Roseiflexaceae bacterium
CGTCGTGCAATCGGTGCTTCATGTAGCCAGAACAGACAATCACACGCCATGCTTCGTACGTGAGCTTCCACTCGGTGGCATCAATAACACGTGATTCTGGTGCACTGATATCGCCACGACGACGACCACGCTCATGAGCATGGATGGTCGCGATGAGGGGTCTTCGATAGTGGTGCTTAAGTGCAATGGCGACATCAGCAAGCAACCAATCATGGACATGAATCAAATCGAACCCACCGACCTCTGTCCAGAGTGTATGTGCCGCAGCCAACACTGGGTTGTATGCATCGGCGACCTGACCGACTATATCGGGGGCAGCCTGCGGGGCATAGACACGATGGACCATCGCATGAGCCGACGCTTGTTCGACATTGAGGGGTGAGTTGCCGCGGAGGGTCAACAACTGCACTTGGTACGACTCGCAGGCAAGTTCAGGGAGAATGTCAGCGACATGACGTCCCAATCCACCCACAATGTGCGGTGGGAACTCCCACGAAATCATCAAAACGCGCATGAGTATTCCTTCTGAATGCACGCATTATACCAATTTTCCATTTAGGATGCGGTACAGCCCATATCGAGTAATGGTAGAATGAAGGTATGAGCACAACGACCCGAACAACCACAACCGTTACTGCAGGCTTGGTGCTGAGCGCTGGTGTTTTGGTCATTGCGACCGCATCTATCCTGATCCGCTACGCACAAAACGCACAAGTGCCGTCGCTTTCGATTGCCGCAGTACGGCTCGGGGTATCGGCACTGGTACTCAGCGTGATTGTCGCACTCCGATACGCCCAATGGCCGCAGGGTGTGACCATGCGGCATGGGTGGCTGGCGGTGTTGTCGGGTGTCTGTTTGGCTGCGCATTTTGCATCATGGATTACCTCATTGCAGTACACCAGCGTTGCATCGTCGGCTGCCCTGGTTGCGACGACTCCGTTGTGGGTAGGGATTGTCGCGCGCGTCTGGTTCAAAGAGGCCCTCAACCGATACCGCGTCATTGGCATGGTATTGACGATTGCTGGGTCGATTGGTATCGCTGTCAGTGATCAAACAGCGTCTGTCGGCACCAACCCCCTGTTGGGCAATGTGCTCGCCATAGTCGGTGCAATCAGTGGTTCGGCGTATTTTTTGCTGGGGCGCGGCTTGCGGAGTGACCTCCCATTATTACACTACATCTGGATGACCTACGGTGCGGCAGCAATGGTGTTGCTCGTCGCAGCGATTGGGTTTGGCTTTACGACGCTGCCTGCCTCAGGAACGACGTGGTTGGTGCTGATTGGGTTAGCACTGGGGCCACAGTTGCTCGGCCACACATCGATTAATTACGCCATGCGGCATTTGTCTGCGCTGTTGGTCACCATCGCATTGCTTGGCGAGCCCGTCGGCTCAGCGATATTGGCGTTTGTCCTTTTTCAAGAACAGGTCGCGCCGCTCCAAGTCATTGGCTTGGTCGCGTTGTTACTGGGCATAGGAGTTACTGCAGTAGGGGAGCGCACACAATGACCACACCGATTGAGCATTTGCGGTCGTTTGCGCATGTCGATGTGTTGCGCCGCGCACGGACAGGTATGCCTGAGATTATTTATGCAGCCAGCAAAAC
>CAIZHO010000186.1 GCA_903932805.1 uncultured Roseiflexaceae bacterium
GTGATTGCCGTCGGTGGCCGAAATGACGGTGAATCCTGCGAGCAACGCCCGATGATCGCCGCGGAGGAGTGTGGCTGCATCGATGCCACGATCGGGCCAGGTACGCAAAATCAAGCGCACGAGGGCGACTGGTGCACCAAGTGCTTTGAAGCTGGCGAGCGGCGAACGCACCGACTCGTCTTTGAGGGCAATTGAACCCACCCCTATTGCTGCGGCGAGCCCCGGCAGGGCGTACAGTGGGGTGGGGTGGGCGGAGAGATGCTGCCAAGACGAAAGGAGCTCCCGACTGCGTTCCGCCTCGGACATGGACATGATTGCCTGCAGGTGGGCGGGGTAGGCGACACGGAGGGCGCGTGGGTTGGCATAGTGCATTAGTTCGACCTTTCGGTGACGGTGATTCCCAACTGGCGGGCGACGACGTCACACAAGACGCGCAGGCCAGCTTCGAGATCAGTGGGGGCAGTATATTCGGCGGGATTGTGACTAATACCGTCACGGCTAGGCACATAGATCATTGCGCTGGGGGCTACCCGGGCAATCATCTGGGCATCGTGCCCAGCGCCCGACACGATAGGGATACACGAGATGCCGTGGCTGCGGGCGACGTCACTGATGGTGTCGACCAACCCTGCGTCGAAGACGACCGGCGCAAAACGCGCCAGTGGGGTGCAGTGGACAGTGACGCCTTCTGCACTGGCGTGGGTCGCAAGGAGCTGCTGCACGTGCGCTTCGGCACGGGTAAGTGCATCGTTGTCGGGGTCGCGCAGATCGAGCGTGAACGTGACGGTGTGCGGGATGACGTTGATGGCACTCGGCGCGAGTTCGAGTGTGCCCACCGTCGCCACGGTGGCCGTGCTCTGCTGGGCGTAGCTCCGCAGGGCGGCGATCACTTGGGCAGCCACCACCAGCGGGTCATGGCGCAGGTGGAGCGGGGTGGTCCCGGCGTGATTGGCAACGCCGCTCAGGGTGATGCGTTGCCACGAGATGCCCTGCAGCGTATGGACGGCTCCGAGCGACACACCGGTTGCAGCGAGGATCGGACCTTGCTCGATGTGCAGCTCGAGGTAGGCGTGGATGGGCAGACTGCCGGGCACCATCAGGCCGGCGTAGCCGATGCGCACAAGTTCGTCGCCGTAACGTACACCATCGGTACTCACGAGATCGAGCACATCGGCGACGGGCATGCCGCCGGCCACTGTCAATGCACCGAGCATATCGGGCTGGAAGCGCACGCCTTCTTCGTTGCTGAACGCCACAATCCCAACAGGACGCGGTGGCGTGACACCAGCGGCACGCAGTGCGCGCAAGACCGCCACACCAGCCAATACGCCATAGCACCCATCATATGCACCTGCCTCGATGACGGTGTCGATGTGCGAGCCGATGAGCAACACCGGCAAATGGGCACACCGAGGATCGGGCTCGAGGATGCCATAGATGTTGCCCACCGCATCGATATGCACGGTCAAATCCACGGCACGCAACCAGGCGACAAGCTGGTCTCGTGCGAGCCGGTCTGCGTCGCCCAACGCCAACCGGGTGCGCCCGGGGACGGTTGGCTTTGTACCGATGACCGACAGTGCAGCGAGTTGGGCGTGGAGTAACGCAGCATCGAGGTACGAACTCAGGGCCATGGATCCTCCGCTGGTGAAATGGTGTTGAGACGCACGCTTTGCGACGCGAATAACTCGGTATGGCACTTCAGGACGATGGTGGCCATGCAACGGGTCAAATATGGCAGTACGATCAATTTCTCCCCGAATGCGGCACACTAAAGAGCGCGGGCAGGGAGGTCAAGCCACGCAACTCGATGCTCGGGCGCCTCTCGAGTGGTGCAGCGGGATCGACCAACTGGAGCGA
>CAIZHO010000187.1 GCA_903932805.1 uncultured Roseiflexaceae bacterium
GGTTGCGCAGCGTCACAAATGGCAAAACAAGCCAGCTGCCATCTTCTGCCACCAAAATGTCTGCCATCGTAGGAACACGCAGGAAAATCGGCGTCGGCGGGGCGTGTAATGACGTCAGAACAGTCAGGAGAACGCTGGTTTGTCCGATTACTTCCGCCTCGCTCATTGGACCGTTGCGCATGCGCAGGGTTTGGCCGAGTGTGTGGGCATTCGGAGCCGAGGCCACTGCGGCGAACCCGTTTTCGTCGCTGTAGGTGTCAACCAGCGTGCACATACCGCGGATGATGCGATTCTTCAATCCACCGGATACCGCCACCAGGGCGTCTTGTTCTGCCGGTGCGATGTTTGACCATTCTGCAACATAGACTAGCGCAGCGGTCTGTTCGTCGCGGCAACACGAGACCACTACCCCTGCGGTGTCATCGACGGTATAAATCACACGGTATCTTCCGTGGATGATGCGTTCTGGAAGGGTCATGGAGATCCTCTCTCGGACAATTACAAAAGTGAAGGTACGGTAATGGTACCAGCCTGTTCGGCCGCCACGACACGGTCAACGACACGCCGTGCACTCCGAATGGAACCTTCAATTGATGCCATGAATTCTTGCTGGGTGTAATCACCAGTCAGGAAGAAATTCGGTATTGGTGTTGCCTGATCGGGTCGATAGCGCTCCACCCCAGGGCGTGCAGCATAGACCGAATTGGGAATGCGTACGACATGTGATTTTATCAACGTCGCACCGATTGCTTCGGGGTGCAAACCGGTGAACTCTTTGATGACCAGCGCAAGGATTTCTTCGTCGCTGAGAGGGAACAGCTTTTCTGCAGGTGCGACGACTAATTCGATTATCGACCCAGTACCCTTGTGATAATCGGGTGACACGGTAGCCAGGTCAGCATACACGCTGATGTGCGTACCAGCGCTGAAAATCAAGTTATCGATGTTTGTCACAACCCGGTCGTAGTAAAGTTGTACGGTAATCACGGGGATCCCGCGCAAATGCTTGAGATTATCGAGTACCGCATGCTCACGCATGCTGTCACTCATGACCTTGCGCAGGCTGTGCACCGGCATTGCTGATACGTACGCGTCAGCAGTGAGTGTTTGCCCGTCGGCAAGCTGGATGCCAGTGACACGGTTGCTGGCACTATCGTGCATGATGGTATCGACTTTGGCATCGAAGCGAATATCAACACCACGATCTCGCAAGTGTTTGATCAACGGCACCCAGAGGCGTTCGTGTGGCGACCCTTTGACCAGGCCCATTTTGGGGGCATCTGTTTCTTTGGCAAAATGGAGTAGTGCGGTGAGAACGAGTTTTGCTGATACCTGATCTGCTTTCTGGAAGTTCAACGCAAGCGCCATGGCGTCCATCACTTTGTCGATGGTGCTTTGTCCCATGCCGTTTGCGAGATGCCAATCGCGGTAGGTGATGTCTGCCTGTGCGTCGATGTATGCTTGGGAGCCGAAAATGGGCTTCATCAAGCCGCGACCCATGGCGAGCTTTTCAGAAAACGTCATAAGTTTGCTTTTGGCAACACCAAAAAGCCCATTTAGTGGGGCTGGCAGTCCTTGCACAAATTCGATGGATGCA
The DNA here is from genome assembly GCA_903932805.1 of uncultured Roseiflexaceae bacterium. Classification (GTDB taxonomy): domain Bacteria; phylum Chloroflexota; class Chloroflexia; order Chloroflexales; family Roseiflexaceae; genus UBA965. The sequence goes on from CAIZHO010000187.1 coordinate 1,598, forward strand.
TAGCCGCCGCCGGGTTGTGCAAATGTCATCTCGGCAGGTTTCCAATCGAAGCTATCTTCGAGACCGACTTCACCAAGGAAGCCGAGCAGATTGTGATATGCACCAAAGAATACATGCAAACCACTTTCGACCCAATCGCCATCGGGGTCTTGCCATGCGGATACTTTGCCGCCAGGGACGGAGCGCTTCTCGAGCAAGATGACCTCATGGCCCAATTTCGATAGCCAATGTGCACTTGCGAACCCAGCTGGACCTGCACCTGCGATGATGACCCGCATGTATCTCACCTTAGTTCTATCAAAAAAAGCCACTATGAGGGGTACGCCGAACCGGGACAAAAAGTTTTATGAAACGGCGCTGAGCAACACTTTGTCAATGCGCAGTCCGTCCATGTCGACGACCTCGAGCTTCCAACCGTGGGCAACGACCTGCTCCCCTGCAGTCGGGATGTGGCCAAGCAGGCTGAGGATGTAGCCTGCGATGGTGTCGAATTGGGCGTTTTCGTTGCTGTGCACCACTAACTGGGTGCGTGCCACGACATCATCGATCGGTGTCGTTCCGTCGATGAGAAATGTACCGTCTTCGCGACGAACGATATGCGGGGATTCAGCATCATCATGCTCGTCGGCGATGTCGCCCACGATTTCTTCGAGTACGTCTTCGAGCGTGATAATGCCTTCGACGGTACCGAGTTCGCCCACCACCACCGCCAGATGCTGTTGGGTTTTTTTGAACAACGCGAGGGTATCGCCAGCCCGGCTCTGTTCGGGGACAAACAACGGTGGACGCATGGCAGACCGTACGAGATTGCGTGTCTCGTTGCTTCGCACGAGGCGCAAGATGTCCCGTGCGTGGACGACACCGACCACATGATCGAGGTCTTTTTCGTAGACCGGCGCGCGCGAAAATCCGCTTTCGAGCAAATCATCGACCACTGATTCGATGGAGGCGTCGGCATCGAGGCTATAGACATCTGTCTGTGGGGTCATGACCTGACGGACCGTCATATCACCAAGGCTGAAGACATTTTCGAAGATTTCACGCTCATGGGCATCGAGCGCCCCCCCTTCAGCACCTTCACGCACCAGCTGACGGATGTCTTCTTCGGTGACTGAGGCGCTGTTGTTGGCATTTTGACCAAACAGGCGCAAGAGGAGCTCTGTCGACGCGGTCAACAACCATACCAAAGGACGCGAAATAGCCGCAACGATGTTCATCGGAGCAGCCATTCGGATAGCAATGGATTCGGCATGCATCATAGCAAGTCGTTTGGGAACCAACTCAGAGATGACCAGAGAAAGGTATGTCAACAATATGACCACCCCGGTCAGCGCGACGACGCTTGCGTATGGTCCGATGTACGGAACCGGTTCAAGCAGTGGAGTGATTTTGTCAGCAATGCTCGCACCGCCGTAGACCCCGGTGAGCGTACTGATCAAAGTGATCCCAATTTGGACCGTCGATAAGAGGCGATTGGGATCGTCCTGAAGGGCTAGTGCGACTTCCGCTCCCGATACGCCGTCGTCAGCTTTCTGTTGAAGCCGTCCCCTTCGTGCCGACACCATTGCCAGTTCGGTGCCCGAGAAAACACCGTTGGCGAGCAACAACACCAATATCAGAATGAGCTCACTACTCATCACATTGCCTCTTGTACACAATTCTTTCTATACTATCAGGAATTCATGAGAAATTCATTATTCTGTCGACTCCAGGCATAAAAAACACGCACAGGGTGCCCTGTGCGTGTCGTCGTCGCTATCAGCTTAGGGTTCGTAGGTTTTGCCTGATGCCGCAGGTGGACGTGCTCGGCCGATGACCCCGGCGAGTACGACAACAGTGATGACATAGGGCAACATCTGCACAAATTGTGATGGCAGTGCAAAATCAAAGCCTTGGATTTTGATTTGGAGTGCATCAGCGGCACTGAATAGCAGGGCACCGGCTAGCGCTCCAAACGGCGTCCAGTTCCCAAATATCATGGCTGCAAGAGCGATAAAGCCACGCCCGTTGGTCATCACGTCATCGAAGTTGTAACTGGCTTCGATGGAAAACCAGGCCCCCGCGAGCCCTGCTAAGAACCCCGAAATCCAGACATTGATGTAGCGCATGCGATTCACATTGACGCCCATCGTGTCGGCCGCTCGGGGATGTTCACCAATGGCACGGGTACGTAATCCCCATGCGGTTCGAAACAGCATATAACTCGTAATTGGTACCAGCACAAGCATCAGGTAAGTGATCGGTCGATGCTGGAAGAACATCGGGCCCAACACGGGGATTTGTGACAACAGAGGGATGTTGATTTGTGGGAGTGCTGCGCCTGCATACCCGGTGGTTTGGAGCGGCAGGATAACGCTTGTCCGCATATACCCAGTCACGCCGACCGCCAAGATATTGATGACCGTGCCCGAGATTATTTGGTCAGTCTTGTAATGCAGCGACAGCACCGCATGGATCATCACGATGCCACTTCCTGCAATCATTGCTGCCAACAACCCAATCACCGCACTGCCGGTCAGCAATGACACAATGTAGGCAATGCAGGCGGAAAAGAGCATCGTGCCTTCGATGGCAATGTTGACCACCCCTGAGCGTTCACACAAGATCCCAGCCAACGCACCGAGCGCTATGGGGGTCGCTAAGCGAATCATGCGACCCAACATATCGACGATGTCGGTGCGATTGTTGACAATCGCAGTTAAGAGAATGCTCAAAATCGTCACGCCGATAACTGCACCCATGTACGTTGGTGCAAGGTCGATACGTTGCCGCACCATCATTGCAAGCGCAGCCACGACGAGTGCACAGGCCATCACCCAGATGCTTATCGCCGTGGGAAGTACGATGTCAATCAGCGGTGCATCACCTGGTGCACCGAGTGCATAGGGGATGCGCAATGTAGAGGTAGCTCCAGCGGGTACGGACTGCTGAACCAAAAAAACCAGTGCAATTGCGGTCAGGATGCCGATGATGCCGATGACGCGTTCGCGGGTGAAAAATGTATTCATCGTATGCGCTCCTATCGGCCCCAGCCGCGCGTCAACTTGATGGTGTTGGATTTTGCCGTGCGGATGCGGTATATCTGACGCACGATCTGATCCGCGGCAACAAACGCGATGACCAGTGCTTGGACGATATTGATCAGATTAATCGAAATCCCCGAGTTGAGTTGCATCAGACCTGCTCCGTTGCGCAATGCGCCCCAGAATATCGCAGCGGGCAATACTCCAAGTGGATTGCTCGCTGCAAGGAGCGCGATGGCAATGCTGTCGAATCCATACCCTGCGGAGAATGACGCCTTGAGATTATGTTCAAGTGCTAGTACTTGGATTGCGCCTGCCATACCGGCCAGCAATCCGCTCAGTGCCATCGTGGTGACCAACGACCGGCCGACATTCATCCCCGAGTACTCGGCAGCATCGGGATTTGCACCGACCGTACGGATTTCGAAGCCGATGATCGTCCGATTGAGCAACCAGTTCGTCAAAAACACCATACCAATACCGATCAGGAACCCAACATGGAGACGATAATCTGGACCGAACAAAAACGGTAGTTCTGCACCAGGAGCAATAAACGGAGTACGCTGGGCGGAAGACTCCGTGTCACTAAATGGGACTTTGATGAGATAGTCTGTCGCCCGGATGGCAATGTAGTTGAACATAATCGTGGTAATGACTTCGTGCGCACCTGTGCGTGCCCGCAACCAGCCTGGGATAGCGCCCCACACCGCGCCACCGAAGGCGCCGGCAGCAAAAGCGACCAACGCATGGAGTCCAAACGGGAGGTCGACAAAGGCGCCAACAATGGCTGCACACATCGACCCGACCGCTATTTGGCCTTCGACGCCAATGTTGAAGAGCCCACCTCGAAAGCCGACCAGCACGGCCAGTCCACCGAAGATGTACGGGGTGGCTTCGACGAGCGTGTAGGCAATCGACCGTGGACTGCCGATAGCCCCCATGAAAAGCCCGCCATATGCAGCCAACACATCTGCACCAGTCGCCACGATAATGAGTGCGCCGATGGCGAGAGCAGTAAAAATAGCCAGACTAGGAACCAACAACGGGGTTAACATGGTCTGCCACGAACGTGGGGCTGACGGGAGAGATGGTGTCATGCGGGTACCTCTTGTGTCGCCGTAACGCCTGCCATCAGCAACCCTATGGTGTTGCGGTGTGCGTCAGCGCTCGGGATGTCGGCGATGATGCGGCCATGGAACATGACGAGGATGCGATCGGCCAACGAAAGGATTTCGTCGAGTTCTGCCGATACGAGCAAAACGGCACTGCCGCTATCGCGTTGTGCCACAATCTGGGTGTGAATGAATTCAATAGATCCGACATCAAGCCCGCGAGTCGGTTGTGCGGCAACGAGGAGCTTGAGCGGGCGCGCGAGTTCACGTGCGACGACGACTTTTTGCTGGTTGCCGCCTGACAAGGTCGATGCGAGGGCTTCGATGCTGGGGGTGCGCACATCAAAGTTGTGAACCAGAGTCGTTGCTTGGGCATCAATGGCGTCTTTGTTGATGACATACTTGTGCGAAAACGGTTCGAGGTCATACGTAGACAGGACCATGTTATCTGCGATTGAATAGCTCAATACCAAACCATGGTGATGGCGATCTTCGGGGATGTGCCCCATGCCCGCCGATATCGCGACGTTCGTACCGCGCCCGCTTAATTCTTCGTTGTGGAGCGTGATACTCCCTGTACGTGGGACCGCAAGTCCGGTGATTGCTTCGACGAGTTCGGTTTGTCCGTTGCCTTGGACACCAGCAATACCGACGATTTCGCCTGCACGCACCGAAAAAGACACATGGTCGACTGCCGTGTTCCCACGGTCATCAGAAACGGTCAGGTCAGTGACCGAGAGCATCACGTCGCCTGGCGTTGCGGGTGTTTTGTTGATGTGTAAGACAACATCGCGGCCCACCATCATGCCTGCGAGCGTCGCTTCGGTGGCTTGAGCTGGTTTAGTAGAGCCGACGAGTTTGCCGCGTCGGAGCACACTAATGCGGTCTGCCAAGGCAAGCACTTCGCGCAGCTTGTGACTAATGAAGATGATTGATTTGCCCTGATCCTTGAGGCGGCGGATAACCACAAACAAATCGTCTGCTTCTTGGGGCGTCAGCACCGCCGTCGGCTCGTCGAGGATCAGTATGTCGGCGCCACGATAGAGGGCTTTGACAATTTCGACCCGCTGTTGCACCCCTACCGGTAGGTCTTGGATGAGGGTGTCTATTGGGATGTCGAGCCCGTATGTTTTGGCTAATCTGGCAATGTCAGCACCGGCTTTGACGAGGTCGAGCGTACCGTTTTTGGTAACTTCGTTGCCAAGGATGATGTTTTCGGTGACGGTTAATGTCGGTACGAGCATGAAATGTTGATGTACCATGCCTAACCCGCGGCGTATGGCGTCGTTCGCGCCGTTGAGCTGCACGACCGTGCCGTGGAGCAGGATTTCACCGTCGTCCGGCCGATACATTCCATACAGCATATTCATCAACGTCGATTTGCCGGCACCGTTTTCGCCGAGGAAGGCGTGGATTTCGCCGGGTTCGAGGGTGAAACTCACTGCGTCGTTTGCCACAATCTCGGGGAACCGTTTGGTGAGATTGCGTACTTCGAGTACTGGTGTCATAGACAACTCCATTGATGCCGATATGGCTAGCATACCACACAGCTCGTCGTAAATTGGAGAAAGACACACCCGGTTACGAACGATCATGATTCGCAGCTGGACATTTACTCGCTTCTTGAGAAATCGCACATCCAATGGGTACGCGGGTTGTTATTGCCAGCAACGAGTATGCTCTGTCGATGTGAGCGCGAGTGCAGAAGTATTGATTGTCCGTGTAGCCGCGGTTTGAGTCTGCTCGACAAGCAAACATCGGGCGTTCAATGGTGGGATTGATCGTTGGAGTCCAACCTGTCACCATGGAATAGATAAGATACGTTTACACATTCGTCTATAATCGGTCAATGATGCCAAATCCCATGTATCCTCCTCGTGCAAGGGTCCCTCATGACACAAAATGGTCGGCAGCAATTACAGTCTGTGATGATGTATGACAAGAGGCGGATCAACGCGTTGATGCGGCTTGTGCTTGCGCGGCTACGGGCACACAAAATTGGTGTAGTAGATATTGTTTCTGCGCTCGCCAAAAACGGTTTTCCAATGAGTCGAGCACAATTCGATGATTGCATGACAACCCGCCCTGAGCGCGACACAACATTGTCAGTGCCGGCGTTTCAAGCATTTGTGCGTGTTATTTACCGCTACGATGCGTCGATTTTATCGGCTGAGGAGCTTCTCGATTTTGTGAATGTCATGCGTGTTCCCGTGAGTTTGGTAGGCTACTTCCGGAGTTTTGTGAGCCGTCATGCATGGAACTTAGCACTTACAACATTTGGGTTGAGCATGCAGCATTGGGACGAGGCGGTCATAGGCCGTGAACGTGTGGTTGAGCAGCTGACACGGTCTCTTCGAGATCAGTCGTCATGCATCATAACGGGAGAGACTGGGATTGGAAAGACCGCAGTAGCGGTTGAAGTTATGCGTCGGCTTTCACTTGAACGTGGTGTACCAACTTATGTTCTCGATGCCCGAACGTTCACGTCTCTCACGGGATTTCATGATGCACTCTGCGAAACGCTCCAGCTTTTGTCTATGGATAATCAGGTAAGTGCATTACGGGTCAAGCAGTACCTCCAGAACCATCCTGCATATATCGTCATCGATAATGTCCGTGATACAGAGCAATTGACTGTACATCATCTGGTACGGTATCTCAGCGTAGAGCTGCCGCAGTTGATTTGTGTATGTACCACAAGTACGAGTGTCCGCGATAGTGACTATGAGCCTTTTGTGGTGTTCCATTTGGCCGAACTCCCTTGGGACACCGATGATTCGGCTGCGGCGATTCTGGTGCAGCGGACCGCGGTAGAGTTTGGCGCGCCACCGGTGAACATTACATTGGTCAGAGCTATTCGAGGGCAAACGAAAGGGAACCCACTCCACATTCGCCTCGCGACGTTGAATCTGCTCCAATCACCGGCACCACAGCGCACATTCGAAATGCAAAATCTCGGGGCGGAAGCACTCCCATTGCTTGGTCAAAATGCCCGTGCAGTACTCGAAGTACTGCTTTGTATAGACATGGATGTACCAATCCATCTGCTGAAAGCCATGAGTTCGCAGCTGTTAGACCAGACTGCATATGAGCTGACCGTCACATTGCGCGTCCTGCAAACAGGAGGGTTTGTCGTGCTTTTGCATGGCATGACAGACGTTGTGACGGTGCAACACACCGTCCGCGTCGCGCTTTCAGTGACAGTGACTGCCGTACGCCGTGCAGACATCTTGGAGCGGTTGGCGCGAGCTCTTACTGATTCGCATGTGCCACACGATACTTTGACACCGACTCAACGTGAGTACCTTGATCTACAAATAGATATTCCTATTATCTTGGCATTGGCACAACTGCTTATCAACGTCGGTGATGCTGCACCCGCTGCGGCGGTCATCGCACGTTGGAGTGTATACATTATGCGGCACGGTCACATTGCGAAAGCAATTGCTGTTGTTGAGGCTGCGCTTCGAACGTTGCCGCAGGAGCACGCGTGCTGTTATGTGTTACAGCGTATGCTCGGTGAGTTATTTGGTATCAATGGACAATTTCCCCTTGCACATGTACATTTCAATGCGGCCCTCAATGTTGCAATACTCCGTGAAGATCAGGATGCGGTTGCACAGCTGTGTGTTTTGCAGGTGGGCACAACATACAACTTTATCCAGCGTGGTGGTGACTCGCAGTACCAAAATGCATTGCTCCAATTGGGGAGAGCGGAACGATTGTTTTCGCAATCTGTTTGCGCTGA
>CAIZHO010000188.1 GCA_903932805.1 uncultured Roseiflexaceae bacterium
ATCATGGAGCGCCGCATCAATGAATGCTTCATCATCGGCGCGTTGTGCGACATACCACGGCCGGAACGCATAGCGCGCCATCGCAACGACTTCACGAACCGTGAACCCTGCCGGCATCAGTGATTGCTGTGGCACCATTGCAATGTGGTACGCCCGTTGCTGTGGGGTGAGCGTCGATATTGCATATCCATTGATCGTTATCGTTCCGGAAATAAGTGGAATGACACCGGCAATGGCCCGCAAAAAAGTGCTTTTCCCTGCACCGTTTGGCCCGATGACTGCAACGAACATTCCTGATGTTGCATGGAGCGAAACATCGTCGACCACCATCTTTTTTTCGTATTGTACGCAACAGTGTGCTACAGAGATAGTGTGTGTCATGAGCGACTCCGACGTAACAACAACACAAGAAAAACCGGTGAGCCGATACACGCCGTCACAATCCCGAGTGGGATTTCAACCGGTGCTTGGATGGTTCGGGCGATTAAATCGGCAGCAACGAGAAACAATGCTCCCATACAGGCAGCATATGGGATAAGAGCTCTGTTGTCGCCACCAAAAACCAAACGAAGGGCATGCGGAACGATGATACCGACAAACCCGATCAATCCATGAAAAGCCACTGCAGACGCGGTCATCAATGTCGCCCCGAACACCACGAACCCGCGCACCCGTCGGACGTCAATCCCAAGCAACGTGCCTTGCTCTTCGCTCAATAGCAGCACATTTAAATCGCGTGCCACAACAAGCAAACAAACCACTCCGATGACAAGACTGATTGCAACAATGCGAACCGATTCCCATCCAACAGACGCAACACTGCCCAACAAAAATGCGAGTAATTGCCCAGCTTGCCTGCCTGCGCGAATCATCAAATACGTGGTGAGCGCACTCGCGAGTGTACCGATGGCAACACCAGCAAGTACCATATCTTGCGTGCTGTGTTCTCGGTGACGCCGTGCAATTGCTGTTACAGCCAACACGACAGCAATCGCTCCCAAGAACGCACCCAGCGGCAACGCAATTGTTCCATACCAGCGTACCGGTCCGGCAACCAATGCAATCATGGCCCCGAGCCCCGCGCCCGAGGCCACACCAATGATGTACGGGTCAGCCAAAGGGTTACGAAAAAGACCTTGATAGGCTGCGCCAGACGCACTCAGCGCCGCCCCAGTCAACGCTACCAGGAGTACACGCGGCAATCGTATATCAAGCAAAATGCTTGTCGTGCTCTGCGGATATGCAGTGACCGACATTCCTGTCAGCCAGCGCCAGAGCACATCAAGGACGGTTGTGAAGGGCAGCGACACACTACCGACGCTCAGCGCTGCCAGTATCGTCACCACGAGGAACATGAAAAACAACACAATAATCCAGCGCGAGTGGTGCCGCATCCGATGGAACAAGCGCTGGATCATGCTGTACCTACTTCAATTCAGGATGCAAGATGGCAACTGCCGCCTGCAACCCTTGAACAATGCGCGGTCCGGGTCGACTGACGATATTATCATCAATCGGGAAGACACGTTGATTCTGCACTGCAGGGATTGATTCCCAGCCCGCACGCATGGCAACTGATTCAGGGGTGACTCCCCACAACGAATCCGCCAAGATAATCGTGTCCGGTGCTTTTGCCACGATTTGCTCGAGGCTGACCTGTGGGTATGCATCGGTAACATCGGCAAAGATGTTGGTCCCACCAGCTACCTGAAGCAACTCTGCAACGAACGAATCAGGACCGACCGTGTACGGTTTGGCAGGGTCGGTCGCATCGAGTTCCCAAAACACCGTGGGTCTTTCGCTGGTTTTGGCAACTTTGTCTGCAAGCGCCTGCCACTCGGTCTGCATGGAGTCGGTCAGTTGCGCTGCATCGGAGTCTCGTTGGATGGCGGTGCCGACCAAACGGATGTCTGCGAGCACAGAGGCAAATGTCGCATTTGGTGCACCAACCACGACCACCGGGATGCCGAGTTTTTCGATAGCCGCAATCACATCCGGAGCGGTTATTCCAGCCGCAAAGACGACATCAGGTGCAGATGCAGTGATTTGCTCGTAATCAACACTCATATCTGGATTGGTGATTTTTGGTAACGCAGAAACTTCCGTAGGGTAGTCACTGTACATATCGATGGCAATCAATCGGTCGAGTCCATCAAGGGCAGCGACGATTTCGGTGGTACTGGGTGCGAGTGATACAATCCTGCTAACTGGTTGATTCACCACAACAGTGCGTCCAGCACTATCGGTCAACGATATTTCGGTTACCGGAACGGGTGTTACGGTGGCCAAATCAACCTGTGCTGTCGGTGCAGGTACGTCGGGCAACTGCGTGGCTGTAAGGTCAGCCGAGGGAGTTGCAGACGGTGTTCCACAGGCAGCCAACACAAACGCAACAAGAAGCAAGATGTGCTTCATTCTGATACTCCTTTGTCATAGTACAAAAAACCCTCGCACTGGTGCGAGGGCAAAGGGGACAATCAACCTACAAAAAGGCGTGTCACCATGGCTCCTCCTTGACTCGAAGAGGTCGTTCCAGTGTTCGGTAAGGCAGGATTCCTGGCTTGCGTCTTTCGACGCTTACAGTTGCGGCACAGCGACGGACTTCCACCGTCTTCCACCTTTACGCCCTAGCATCCGGGCTAGCGGGTCACCTTACCATATGTACTTTTCACAGCTTTCGCTGCAAGCAGAGTATACGTCGTCATCGAAGATGTGTCAAAACACGGAGAGAGCATGCAACATGACTGACCAGTCATTTCCTTCACCTGTCCATTCGGTCTTCGGAGGACCGACGAGTGCATGGCCATTGCACCCACCAGGCAAGAACGAGTGTAGTTTCTATGCGCTTGCCCACGCGCTGAATCTGCAAAAGGGAGCATCAGCGTATCATCCCGATACGTTTCGTCACAATGTCGGCGTTTTGTTCCAACGTGGCATGGGAGGGACCTTGCCACCGCTGAAAGCATGGCAATTACGAAATCTCGGGTACGGCAGTCATTATGGAAATCTGTCCCAGACGGACAGTGAATCGGTACTCAAGTCGCTTATCGACATACGCATTCCCGTCATCGTAGACATCTACAGCGCAGCACAATGGCACACAACGAGGATCTACGGTCGGCATGCAGTGGTGCTGGTGGGCTACAGCGATGCGTACATCGACGCATCCGGAGCCACCCGACAAGAATTCTATCTCATCGACAGCGAGTGGCCCACATTCGGGCGGTGCACGGCGACAGACAATAACAGAGATAGAGACGGTGATGGAATCGTTGAAGATTATCCCGGCAACCGCACCCTGTCACGTGCCGAATTCTTGACGCTGCACACGACACGCACGTACACACCGATCTTTCCGGATGCGCTTTCTCATGCACGTTGGTACAACGACCTGTTTGGCTGGCACAATCCTTCGATCTATGAGTGTTGGGTGAGTGGGACGGTTGATCGCGTCAAATCGCCGGAAAAGAGATACAGACGCGTCGATTCCTCGTATAGTACGATGTGGTCTAAAAGATAGGAGAACCCATGCTGCTCTTCAAGCGCATGTTTCGTATTCTGAAGCCGTATTGGCTGATGTTTTTGGGTGCATTTCTGAGCCTTATCTTATCGAGCGTGGCGAATCTGTACAGTCCGATGCTTCTCAAGCAAGTGCTCGACGACGGCATCAATGGGCGCAATCTCGATATTGTCTACTGGGGTGCGGGGATCATGATTGGGCTGGCACTGGTCCGTGGGGTTTTTGGGTTCACCCAGAGCTTTTGGTCCGAAAAAATGTCGCAGTCATTCGCGTTCGATGTCCGCAATACACTGTTTGAAAAAATCCAAACCCTGAGTTTTGCCTACCACGATCAAACACAAGCAGGGCAACTCATGACACGATTGACAAGCGATGTGGAACAGGTACGGTCGTTTGTCGCATCTGCGTTGCTCCAGTTCCTCAGCGCCATCATCATGATGGTGGGGAGCTTGTTTTTCATTTTTTCGATGAACTGGCAATTGAGCTTGGTCGCATTGATGATCATCCCGCCATCGGTGTTTTTCTTGGGCTATTTCATGAAGGTAGTCCGCCCCATGTTTTCGGCCATCCAAGAGCGCCTCAGTGCGTTGAATGGAGTTCTCCAAGAAAATCTCGCAGGTGTCCGTCTCGTCAAAGCGTTTGGCCGTGAAAACTACGAAACCGAACGGTTTGGCGTACGCAACGCATCACTCCTCGAGATGAATTTGACGTCCGTCGCAGCATTGTCCAGTTCATTCCCGTTGATCTTTATGATCAACAATCTCGGCACATTGGCGATATTGTGGGTAGGCGGATACATGGTCATGAGCAACGAGGTCACAGTGGGCGAACTGATTGCCTTTACCACATACCTTTCGTTGCTTTCGCAGCCGCTGTTTATGTTGGGCATGATTGCTGCCCAGATTACCCGCGCAAGTGTTAGCAACGAACGCATATTTGAGCTGTTGGATACAAAACAAGACATCGACGACGCCGCAAATGCCATCGAAATGCCAGCCGTACACGGTCATGTGACGTTCGATCATGTCTCACTGCGATATG
>CAIZHO010000189.1 GCA_903932805.1 uncultured Roseiflexaceae bacterium
AAGGTCCCGGGGATGGATTCGTAGACCTGGCCGTCACGCATGTGATGGATGATATCTGCGTACTGATGCACCGACTGGTCATGGGTTGCCATAATCAGGGTGACCCCTTCGCTCTTGACGATGGTACGCATCAGGGTCAGCAGGTTTTTGCCGGTGGTCGAGTCGAGTTCGCCGGTTGGTTCGTCGGCGATGAGAATGGGCGGGCGTGAAACCAGCGCCCGGGCAATCGCGACCCGTTGTTGTTGGCCACCCGACATTTCGGACGGGCGGTGGTCTGCCCACTGCTCGAGGCCGACCAAGGTGAGTGCCTCGAGCGCCCGTTGGCGCCGTTCTTTGCCGGATCGTACTCCGGCGATGCGCAGTGGGAGTTCGACGTTTTCCCATGCAGACAGAATGGGCAACAGCGCAAACGCTTGGAAGATAAATCCGATCTGGTCGCGCCGGATGTCGGTCAGTTGGTCCTGCGACAAGGTGGCGGTGTTTTTGCCGAGAAAGAAGATGTTGCCCGATGTCGGGGTGTCGAGCCCACCAATCATGTTGAGCAGGGTGGTTTTGCCGGAGCCCGAACGCCCCATGAAGGCCGTAAAGGTGCCGCGCTCGATGGTCATGTTGATGCCACGCAATGCCAAAACCTGGTCGTTGTTGACCGAGTAGGCGCGCGTGACGTTTTCGATGCGGACCGCGGGTATGGTGTTCGTCATTTCATGCGGCTCCTGATGTTGCGCATCATGCGATCAAAACGACTGGGTTTGAGCTCAGGGGGTGCATCGGCATCGGTCAGACGGCGCTCACGTTCGGCATCGGCTGCCTCGGCGGCAGTATTGACGGGCGGCTTGATGAAGATGCCGTCGTCTTGCTCTTCCATGACCAAACGATCGCGGATGCCATAGCGCGTGCGGAGCTCTTTGGGGATCTGCAGGCGACCGGCCGAGTCGAGCATGTGGAGCTCTTCGAGGTGCGAATGGTCGAACCTGCCGGTACCCCCCTCGACGTCGAGGCGCTTGACCGTTTCGCTACTGGTTTTGCCGTCGCGGATCGACACCACACGATTGACGAAGTGGGCGATGTTGGGGTCGTGCGAAACGATGATCACGGTAAGGGCAAAGCGTCGATTGAGCTCGTGGAAGATGTTGAAGACCACTTCGGCCGTCTGCGAGTCGAGTTCGCCGGTGGGTTCGTCGCCCAGCAGCAACGCCGGTTTGTTGGCCAAGGCGATGGCGATGGCGACACGTTGCTGCTCACCACCCGACAACTGGGCCAGTTTGTGGCCGCGGCGGTGGTTGAGCCGGACGGCGTCGATGAGCTCGCCGATCCACTCTTTGCGTTGTCGGCTGGGGACACCGCTCATGATCATGGGCAGTTCGATGTTCTGCTCGACGTCGAGGTAGGGGATCAGATTGCGGGCTTTCTGTTGCCAGATAAAGCCGACATACTGGCGCCGATAGGCGTCGAGCGAACCGTCGGTCAACTTGAGCAGATCGTTGCCGGCGACGATGAGTTTGCCTGCATTGGGGCGATCGAGGCCACCAATCACGTTGAGCAGGGTGGTTTTGCCCGAACCCGACGAACCGACCAAGGCCATCACTTCGCCGCGGCGAATGGTCATATCGAGGCCTTGCAGGGCCATCACCTCGAGGTCATCGATGCGATATACCTTGATGAGGTTTTCACAGGTAACAATGGCGTCCGATGTGGTCATATGGCCTCCCCGAGTTTGACAGCCTGGAAGAGCTTCATCCGTCGCAACAGCACCACCGTGATGGCCACCGTCGCTACCAAGACCACTCCGAAGACAGCATAGATAATCAAAATCTGTTCGGTGGCGATTTGCACCGCAAAGGGTGGGAACAAATCACGTTCGACCAGGGGTAGTTGCAAAAACGGAATAAACAGATTGCTGGCGCTCACCCCAATGAGTGTGCCCGCCAAGATGGCAATCCCGATGATGAATGTTTGTTCGATGGCCAGCAAGGTGCCCAGTTGGCCCGTCGACAAGCCAATGGCACGGAGCATGCCCAGTTCGACGAAGCGCCGTTGGAACGCCAATATCGAATAGAACAAAAATCCGAGCATCGACAAGAACGCCGCCGCGACAAACCCAACCGACAGCAATCCAAAGAAACCCTGACGCTCTGGCCGCAGACGTTCTTTGATAATCACGCTGGGTGCAAACTCGCGGATGAAGGTCTTCATGCCGACGGTGATCGTGCCCATATAAATATCAGAATCAGTAATGGTGGCACCGTCTTCGAGCCGCAGCCACACGTCGTACGGATACAGACCACCCTGCATGTCGAACGAGTATTCGAGATTCCCGACAATGGGCGGGTTTTCGGAGGGGTACGATGTGGGGAACAAATCGATGAAACCGCGGACGACAACCGGCACGTCGACCGTTGCGTCGAGGTTGTTCATCTTGAGCACAAAGTTATCGCCGATGCGCAAATTGACCATTTTGGCCCAGGCGCGATCGACCAACACGGCACTGCTGTCCTCGGCCAGAATGTTCATCAGTTCGCCGAGTGATTTGTCTGAGAAGTCATCGCGCCAGTATGCCACCTTGGGGAACTGCAAACGGTCGATCCCATAATAGTGGATGTCTACGCTGTTGCCGTTTATCACTGCAGCAGCCGTACTGTTCCCCACCCGTGTGGCTTCTTTGACCTGGGGGATATTGGTGTAATCTTCGACCGGCAAGAAAAAGTACTTGGGTCCCATAAGTCGATTGTCTTCGGTCGCAACAATGCTCTGTTCGAAGGTCTGCACGTTGCCCGGTGCCGCTGCGCTCGCGCCGGTGGCGTTTTGGCCGAGGTCAAACATGCGCGCATCGCCACCTGCGATGTAGCGGTTTTTTTCGAGCAAATTGGTGTCGAGCGATTTGGCCATCGACGCCGTGAATCCCGCCAGACTGAGTGTGATAATCAACAACAGAATAGGCCCCGAATACGCTGACGGTGTACGTGACAAGTAGCGCAACGCCGTCACACCGGCAATACCCGGCAGACGACCTGCAAAGAACTCGAGAACGCGCATCAGCAAGGGGAAAAACCGCACCGCGATGAGTGCACTCGCAAAGATGAACAACGTCGGCGCAATCAACAACAACGGATTATTGAATGGATCGCTGATTCCTTGAGAATCAATGATGCCCAACGACCCCTGTTGCTTGAGCATCCACCAGCCGTAGCCGATGGGGATCATCATGAGAAAGTCCAAGTAGGCGCGCTGCCAAAACGGCTTCATGCCGGATCGTGCACGCTCGCTTTTGAAGGACACAATTGTATAACGCGACGTGATGAAGGCCGGGATGAGCCCCGCCACCAACATCAGACCGACAATTTGAATGGCGCGAGCCCAGGCGTCGCTCGACATCGAAATGGGCAGCGCTTCGGTCGGTTGAAAGTCCAAGAACGAGCGCGTCCAGGTCATGAACAAGGCTGCCACCTGACCCAGCAAGACGCCGACCGAGATGGCTGCAATCCCAATCAGCAACCATTCGATGAAGTAGATGCCCAGCACCTGCAGGCGCGAGGCTCCACGACTGCGCAACACGGCGATTTCGTTACTCTGGCGTTGGACCACCAAGCCTGCCACCAATATGACAAAGTAGGCAATCAACCCCAATATCGGCACCGAAAAAATCGTCAGCGTCGCAGTCAATTGGCGCACGCGTGCGATGTGGCGCAACATGGCATCGAGTGGCGACACGTCGAGGCGCATCCCTTTGAGGAGTTTGTTGGCTTCGGACACCGTCCGATCAATGCGCGTGCCGAATACAGGGACTTCGTTGGAGTTGACGGTGCTACCATCGGCGACCACATACCAAACCGCCACATGGACGGGTTTGGGGTTTGCGGCTAGCAACTGGTTTGAGAACGCATCGACCGTGGTGAATAGCGTCTCGTGCAGGACATCGGGCGAGTAGAACCAGTACTCTTCGGCTGGGTCACGTGGTGCCCACAAACCCGTTATATAGACCGGTATCATGCTCTTTTCGGGTGCTTCGCGTTGGGCAAACACATAGTAGGTGTCACCGGGTTGCAGACCCAAACCGAACGCAAAATCTGACGACAGCAAGACCTCGAGCGGTTGACCGACCGCGGTCGGTGCTGGCATGCGGCCGTCGATGATATCGATGTGCTCTTCGAGTTTGTCGGCAAACGCAATCGAAATCCAGCTGAGCGGAGTACCCGAGCCGCTGGCTTCGAGCTTGAGGGGGATTTTGTCGGTTGAGATATAGCGCGTTTGGCCGAGGATATCGAGGTTGAGGCGATCGCTCAGCTGGGTATCGAAATAGTCATTGGCTGCGCTGAGTTTGTCGGGTTCGAGTGCGCCCGAAACGCTGCCCAAGTAGCGATACATGAGCGCAAAGGGTGGGCGGCGTGTGCCGTTTATGGGTGACGAGAGCTCTTCACGCAGGATGCGGTAGCCAACGGCCTCGGCGTATACCGGGATGCTGACCACAATGGCGACGGCGACGGTGAAGCCCGCCGCAATCGCCAATACCAGCGAGAGATTGCTCCACAAGCGACGTCCGACCACCATCACCATGCCAGTCAGCCACGACAGAGGGGTGTTCCCGGATGCACGTGTGGGTCGTGCCGGCGGGGTATTGAGTACAGGCGCTGCCATTGGATCAATCCTTCCGCGGGCCTACTGGCCTACTATGACGTCGCCGGCTTTGAGGCCATCGAGGATTTCGACGCGATCGCTGCTCACAATGCCGATTTTGACATCTTGGCGGCGTTGACGTTCACCGTCACGGACCACCACGAAGCGACGTCCTTCGAACGAACGAACTGCCTGCGGAGGCAACCACAATGCGTCTGTTTGGCGCTTGAGGGTGATGACGACCTGTGCCAAGTCACCGACTTCAACTGTGAGGTCGGGTGGTAAGGTGTATTCGACGTGATAGGCAGGGTCGGGATTAATGGTCGAGGCGGATGAGGTTGCTTTGGTCGGCAGCTTCACGATGACGCCCGGGATTTCGATGGCGGGTGAGCGTGCCAAAAAGATGCTAACCGGGATGCCGATGCCGATGCGGGCCGAATCTTCGGTCGATACGCTCTGCACCAAAATCTCTTTGGCGGAGTCGTTGATGACAGTAATGACCGGGCGGTAGGCCTCGACCTGCTTGCCGGGGCCGGTCGACACTTCGGCGGCGATACCGTCGAATGGTGCGATGAGTTGACCTGCTGCGATGGCCTTTTCGATGTTTTCGAGGGCCAGTTTGGCTGCAGACAAGGCTTTTTCGAGCTCGGGATCGCCGCTCTGCGAGGCTTCTTTGACGGCCAATTCGGCGCGGGTGACGGCGCGTTGGGCGCTGGCAATGGCGTCGGGATCTGGCGTTTTGGTGAGCTGATCATAGGCAATCTGGGCGCGTTGCAGGGTCGCCGCAGCGCCGTCGATGAGGGGCTGGCGATTGGCCTTGGCAGCAATCAACGTCTGATTGGCGTTGTTCATGGCCGTGGTGCCGGCGTCGAGGGCGTTTTGGGCATCGACATATGCTTGCCGACGGCGGTCGTACTGCGCGTGTTTTTCGTCGTTTTTTACGCCGTCCCAGTCATACAACGCCTGTGAATAGGCTTCTTGGATGAGGGGCAAATTGCGTTGCGCCGTGTTGAGGTCGGATTGGGCCCGCTCGACGTCGTTATTGGCATTGGCCGTGGTCGATGCCAGATTGGCACGGGCTGCCTCGAGGGTGGCGCGGGCAGCAGCGATGTCTGATGGGCGCGGATTGACCAAGCGGTCGAGATTTGCATTGGCTTCGGCCAAATCGAGCTCGGCGCGCTGCCGACCGAGGTCGCGCTGCGTGCCGCTCCGGTCATATTGGATTTTGACTTGGGTGTAGTTGACTTCGGCCTGCTGGAGCTGATTGGGTAGGTCGCCCAAATCAAGTTCGGCCAAGACCATCCCTTTGGTGATGATGTCATTGCGCTCGATGTTGACCACTTTGACAAAGCCGGATTGCTCGAAGGCGAGTTCTTCTTGTTTGATGGCTGCGACCGTGCCACTGACTTTTATTTCGTCGACGACATCACCGACTTCGACGGTGTACGTTTGCTTTTCCATCGCAGGGGCAGGTGGCCGGGGTGTTGGCGTGGCGCCGGACTGCGTCGCAGCCGAGCTTGCACATGCGCCGAGGAACGAAGCGAGAACAATCATAGACACTGCCGTGTGCCGCATATAACCCTCGTATCTGATTCTATTTCGATAATCACACCATGCGTACCAGAATTATACGATACATCCTTCATTCTCTGTACACTGTATGGTATTTTCTTTATGAGAAAAGCAATAAAATCTGTAGCGATTTTTCTGTACCAAAGTGAGACGCTCCGAAATACAACGACAAGGGCAAGATTTCGCAACAGAACAGACCATGTACACCGAATTTTAGACACTCCAAAGCCGGTCAAACGGCGCAACAGTGCTATAATTGCAGTGGAGGGTGACCTATGGCACGGATGCGTACGCGTAGCGTACAATTTGGGCATACCAGCGACGAAAACACAACCAGCGAAGAACTCATCTTGATCTGCGAAGCAATCGATCCGCGTTCGGACGAAGCACGCAAGGGTGAGTTATTTGTGTTGCTCGAAGGCGGCACCGACCATCACCGTCATCGTATTGCCATCCAGATGGTAATGCGCACAATCCGTAAGCTCTTTTATGAAAACGCATCGTTTAGCATCCATGCATCGTTGCGCCGTGCCATCATGTCCGCCAATCAAGGCCTGTACGAATACAACGTCGCGCATTTGCCGCAGCAGCGCATTTCGTTTGGGATGACGTGTGCGGTCATCAAGGGCAGCGACCTCTACATTGCCCAAATACTGCCATCCCAGGCATATATTCTGTCCGAAGGACAAATGCGTTCTATCCCGGCTGGGCCGTTGTGGCGCCAGTCACAGCAAAGCGCGAGCGCATCCATTAGCAATGGATTATTGGGCGGGAGCTTGTCGGTCGAGCCCGAGTTCTATCGTGCCCCGTTGCTCCAACGCGAAGGGGTGATACTGGTCACCAGCAATATGGCACGGCTGTTGGGTCGCGACGACATGGCGCCGATTATGCGGTCAGGCGATGTGGCGCTTATGGCCGAGGGGATGCATGAAGTACTCCGCAATGCGACCGTCGGTGATGTGTACGGAATCGCGGTGATGCTCGACAGCACCGCCGACGAACAACGACAAGTGACCAGCAGTTTTTCGAGCATCACCCAGCAGCTCATGGTCGCCACCGACAATACTGGCTTGTGGTTTGCCCGGTTGGTGCAGTGGTTTCGGACATTGTTGATTGGTGCGCAGGAGCGGCGCTTTTCGCAGTCTGGCAACAGCTACCGCGGCATCGTCCGTGCCGAACAGCAACGTATGACGCGGCAACCGCCTGAAGTACCATACACCGTCGACCCGATCCCAAACCCGGCCCCGATTGATGTCGGCGAAGAAATCGACGTGCAGGCCGAGCGCATGGCACGTGTCGACAAAGTCAAAAACCGCACAGACCGGCCGCAGCAAGTCATCGAAGCGGTCGATGTCGAGGTCCCGTCGACGCCGCTCGACACGGATTATCGTGCGACTCCCGGGCGCTACCGGACGCAACAAACCGAGCCAATCAAATACAGTGAGCTGATGGGGACGGTGTTCCAACGGTTGATGAGTCAACGCTGGTTTCGCCTCCCAACGCCGACGCAACGGCGCATGCAGTCGGTGTCGCGCGGCGAAGGGTTGTCGTATCGCAAACAAAAACCACCGTTCCCCTGGGCGATGTTGTCGCTGATGGGTGCCGTAATCGCAGTACTCTTCTTTTATGGGACCAACGTGGCCCGCGAGAACCGCCTGCAGCGTAGCGAAAACAGCATCGTGTCTGCGGAGGTCGCGGTCCAGCTCATTAGCGATGCGGTCAACGAACGTGATGCCGAGCTCCGCATCGAAGTAGCGCGGACCATGTTGACGGATTTGCAGCAGAGTGGCGCATTTACGTCGACGACCAGCAATCGGCAGCGCTACTTTGCGATGATCAACAAAATAGAAAAGGCCGAGCGCTTGGTGCAGCGGCGGTCGCTCCTCGAAGACATCCAAGTCGTTGCCCAACACCCACTCAAAAGCGGCATCTTCACCAGTGTCGTGGTCCCTCCACCGGCAACGTCGGTCGAAAATGCCAATAACTTTGAGATGATATACCTGTACGATAGCAATGCCGGCATTCTGTATAACGTCCCTCGCGAGGGTGGGACACCGACACCGATGCTCCAACCCAATACGCAGGTCGGAGAGGTCACGGTCGCCAAAGTATTCGACATTGCCTGGCGTATCGACAGCATTATTGCTATTGCGCAGAGTGCAAACAACGGGCCATACATCTACTTCTTCCGTAATGGGAACGAGTGGAACTACAGTATTTTGGCCGGTAGCCTCGAGTGGAACCCTTCCGAACGGAGCATGCGCGTCCAGAGCTTTGGCGGCAATTTGTATGTATGGGGGGTCACGCAGAGTAACATTTTGCGCTACCTGTCGACGCAATTCGGCGACTTCCCCACCCCCTGGATCCAAAACGATGGCGGGCAATCGTTCGAAACCGCAGTCGACATGGGCATTGACGGCCGCATCTACCTGTTGATGCCCAGCGGGAGCATCAAGGTCTTTACACAGGTCGCCGACGGTGAACGCGGTTACGATCGTACCATTGCGTTGCCGGTCATTACACCGCCACTACGGTCGGTTAGTCGTATGGTGGTGACCGGTGAAGGTGATGCAGGGTACTTTTATCTCGTTGATAGCTATGGCGGGCGTATCATCCAAATCGAAAAACGGAGTGGACGCTTTGTGCAACAAATCGCCGTACCGACCGATAGCGAATACACGCTCGATAATTTGACGTCGGTCGCCGTCGATGAGGCACAAGCCCGGCCGATGCTCTATTTTGTCAATGGTGGGACCCTGTACAAAGCACCATTGCCTGACCCGCCTATACCATACGCCCAACGTGGAGACAATGTCGTGCTCCCTACGCCCATACCATCCACACCATAGCGCTGAGGAGTCGACACCCTATGCAACGGAATACCACTGCGCGCATTTCGGACCCGTGTACGATTGTCATCTTTGGCGCGACGGGTGATTTGACCCGCCGCAAACTCGTGCCCGCGCTCTACAATTTGCGCCGCGAAGGCCTGCTCCACGCCAACACCACCATCCTGGGGTTTGCACGACGTGACTGGAGCGACGACTACTTCCGCACCCTGTTGTTCGACGAGGGCAGCAAACATTCGCGCGCTAGCCTCGCGGGTGGGGATTGGCCGGACTTCATCAGCCGCGTGTCGTACATCCGATCGACATTCGAAGACGCCGAAGGCTATACCGCCCTGGCAGAACGACTCGACGCCATCGACGCCGAGCAAGGAACCAGCGGCAACCGGTTGTTTTATTTGGCCACACCGCCCGAATCGTACGAAGACATCATCAATAACCTCGGCGCCGCAGGCTTGGCTAACTCCCCCAACGGCGGTTGGACGCGAATCATCGTCGAAAAGCCGTTTGGCCATGACCTCGAAAGTGCACTGCACCTCAACAAGGTTGTCCACGACGTCTTCGAAGAGCGCCAGGTGTATCGTATCGATCACTACTTGGGCAAAGAAACAGTCCAAAATCTGCTCGTGTTGCGCTTCGCCAACGGCATCTTTGAGCCGCTGTGGAACCGCCGCTACATCGACCATGTGCAGATTACCGTGGCCGAGTCTATCGGCGTCGAGGGGCGTGGCGGCTACTACGAACAGGCCGGCGCTATCCGCGACATGGTCCAAAACCACATGATGCAGTTGTTGTCGTTGACCGCGATGGAACCGCCCGTCGGTGGTGCCAGTGCCGATGCGGTACGCGACGAGAAAGTCAAAGTATTGCGTGCCGTGCGCCCGATTGCACCCGCTGATGTCAATAAAATATCGGTGCGCGGTCGCTATAGTGCCGGACCAGGCACCGCACCGGCATATCTCGACGAGACGGGTGTGCAGGCCAACAGCACGACCGAAACATATGTCGCCATGCGCTTCGAGATCGAAAGTTGGCGCTGGGCCGGGGTGCCGTTCTACCTGCGCACGGGCAAGCGCATGCCGGTCCGCGCGAGCGAGATTACCGTGGTCTTCAAAAGTGCGCCGCTGCTGTTGTTCCAAGATGGACCGATGTCACGCAGCGCACCCAACGAGCTGAGTATTCGCATCCAACCCAACGAAGGCATCGCGTTGCGCTTTAATTCGAAAGTTCCCGGCCAAGCGGGTGACATACGGCCGGTGACGATGAACTTCAACTATGTCGATGCTTTCGGGGGCGAATCGCCCGAGGCCTACGAGCGGCTGCTCCTCGATGCGATGACCGGCGACACGACGCTATTTACGCGGAGCGACGAGGTCGAGACGTCGTGGTCGCTGATCAACCCCATCATCGAAGGATGGAAGACGCTCGGGTCGCCCATCCACGAATACGTCGGCGGCAGCTGGGGGCCGGATGCATCGCACGAGTTCATCGGCGCATCAGGGCGCAGTTGGCGACGATTGTCGTAGCAAAAGGTGGTTGAGATGCGTGGATATAGGATTTTGTCGCTCGATGGAGGCGGTATTGCTGGCGTCCTGACGCTGGTACTGCTCGAACGTATCGTGGCGGAATTCCCGTCGTTCCTCAGCAAAGTCAACCTGTATGCAGGCACTTCGACCGGGGGTATCATCGCCCTTGGGTTAGCCAAAGGCATGCACCCGCGAGAACTCCGTAGTTTGTACGAGGGCAAGGGGCACATCATCTTTCGCGATAGCGTCGTCGATAATGTGTTTGATTTGGGGAGCATGATCGGCGCCAACTACGATAGCACGGGGCTCGAAGCCGAGTTGCTCAAGATTTTTGGGGCGACGACGCTGGGGCAACTCGGCAAGGACGTGTACATCCCGGCGTTTGACCTCGATAATCAAGCAGCGGATCCCCAGCGGCGTGCGTGGGAAGCGAAGTTTTTCACCAATATGGGTGGCATATACGGTGATGCGGATGTGCCCTGTTACAAGGTGGGGATGTACACGAGTGCCGCGCCGACGTACTTCCCCGCGTACGACGGCTACATCGACGGCGGTGTGGTCGCCAACAACCCGAGTGTGGCAGCGTTGGCACATGCCATCGACACGCGCAAAAATCACGATGCGCCAAAATTAGACGACATCGTGTTGTGTTCGTTTGGGGCGGGACGATCGTTGCGCTACGTCGAGGGTGATGCGCTCGACTGGGGGTATGCGCAATGGGCGCGGCCGCTGGTTAATATCTTGATCAACGGGGTGATGGGTGTGGCCGATTATCAGTGCAAGCAGTTTCTGCGTGAGCGATACTGGCGCCTCAACCCGACGTTCCCGGCCGGGGTAGACATCCAGCTTGATTCGGTCGAAGAAGTCGGGTACCTGGTCGAAGTCGCTCAGTCGGTCGATTTGAGCGAGACATTGCTGTGGATCGACCGCAGCTGGCAGTAAGCGTGCGCTAGAAGTTCCACGCGCTGCGCATCATGGCAACCAGTTTGAGCGTGGTCAACATGGCCAACGTTGCTGGCAAACTGGCGATCAACACGACATAGACCATCGTGCCGACGCGGGTCAAAAAATGCTCTTGGTTGATGATAAAGCGTGGCAAGACTTTGGTCGCGATGGTATCGAAGACGCCGTTCCACACAAAAAACGCCACCCCCAAGAACACCACTGCAGCCGCAAGGGCAATCAAAACGCCAACAGTCATCATAGACCATGCTCCTTTTTGGGTGTTGATGGGCGTGTCAAGATGCGATAAAAGACGGCACCGATAGGCAACATAAGCCAGAAGCTGAGTAAGCGAAAGAGGATGGCGGCGCTCAGCGCCTCCTTGAGTGGGACATCTTGCAGATGGAGCGAGAACGACAAGGCCGCCTCGACCGCGCCGCCACCGCCCGGCAAAATGGTAAACAAGCTGACGATGAGCGACATGCCGTAGGCAGCCAACACATCGAAGTACGGGACGTCGAGGCGTACGCTCCGCAAGAGCGCGGTCAACGCAGCAGCATGCAACACAAAGATCAACATCTGTAACAGAATAATGCGTATCAGACGCCACGGGCGTGCCGCAAAGACGGAACGGCTTTTGCCGATTTCTTCGACGACGAGTTCGACCGACCGCGTCTCCCAATCGATGCCGGCACGTCCCACCAAGCGGCGTAGAGTCGCCAACCACGACAACACCGTCGATGTGGGCCGGGTGACGGCGATGATGACGGCTGTTGCAAGCACACCAGTGAGCAATACAGCGGTGATGATGGGGAAGGTCGCCTGGTAATTGGCGGTCGTTGTAATGTACAGCAAGCCACCGCTGAACAACAGCAAAGCGGCGCCGTTCCAACTCAACAATTCGGTGCCTGCCACAATCGCCACACTACTCGAAGGGAAACCGCGGCGGCGCAATGCGGCTACCAGAAATGCGTATGCAGCGACACTCCCCATCGGGACGGTTTGATTGAGCAGGATGCCGACCAAAGCAGTGCCAGCCAGCCAAACGAATGTTTCGTTGTGGTCGAGCACGGCCAATACCGACCCATAAATCAGGCCGGCAGTGACGAAGCCGAGGACAATCGTGGCAAACGCAACACTTACCCATATCCGGTCGGCGGTTTGCAATAAATACACCGCCTCGCTCAGTTCGGCCCGTGTGCTATAGCCGAGCCAACCGATGAGTGCGATTAATACAATACCGATAATCCAAGACCAGGGAATTTTGTGCAACGTTTTGTCCATCGTATTGCCAAATACCACCGTTATCATACCATAGCGCGAAAAATCGGCATGGTCGATTCGATAGCTTTTTCTGACAGGCTAGATCCCGCTGGAGTGCTCGTGCGCATGCCCAAGATGGAAGTGTGGGTGGCTGTGTGGCACCCCGTCGTGATGGTGATGGTGGGCATGCACGAGGTTCGCCGCGAGCAATAATTCGTGATTGCGGAGCAGGTTGGCTGGTGTGTCGTGGGCCACAATTGCGCCTTGTTGAAAGATGTACGCGTCGTCGGCGATGTCGGGCACGGTGTCGAGGTCGTGGGTGGCGGTAACGATGGTTTTGCCGGAGTTGGCCCATCCGACGAGGAAGTCGACGACCATGCTTTGGCTTTTGGGGTCAAGGGCAGCGGTCGGCTCATCCAGCAGGATGACCTCGGGGTCGAGGATGAGCACCGACGCAATGGCGACGCGCTTCTTTTCGCCGCCCGAAAGGCGATGTGGTGCACGGTCGCGCAGGTGTGTGATCTCGAGCATGTCGAGCGTGTCGGCGACCGCGCGGGCTATTTTCTGCTTGTCCCAGCGCATCTGCAACGGCCCGAAGGCGACTTCGTCGTAGACGGTCGGGTTGAACAACTGCACATCCGGATTTTGAAAGACAAACGCAACCCGGCGCCGGAAGGCGTGTGCGTAGGCGTCCTCCATCAGATGATGCTCGTCGAGGGGCTCGCCAAACGCGGTAACGGTGCCGCTTTTGGGGAAATACAAGCCGTCCAAGATGCGCAACAACGTCGATTTGCCGGATCCGTTGGCGCCCATAATCGCCACACGCTGACCGCGCAGAATCGACATCGACACGTCGCGCAATGCGGGTTGTGCGGTGTTGGCATAGTCATATCGGATGTTGTCGAGTGTAAATATCGCGTCCATGGTGCCCTCGTCTAGACGTAACCGAACCAGATCCCAGATACGATGATGACCAATGCAATCGGAATGGCAATGTAATCGTTGCGACCGAGGCGAAACTCGTCGAGGGTGTACACCTCGCCGCGAAAACCACGCGATTGCATCGCCAGATAGACGTCATTACTCAGCTGAAAGCTTTTGCTCAGCAGCACCCCAACGGTCGCCGAGGCGAGGCGTCGTGCATCCGCGTTGCTGAGTTTGCCGATGACACGGCTTTGTCGCGCTTCGAACATATCGCTCGCAGATTGCAGCATGAGAAAGATGTAGCGGTATGTCATCCCCAAGATCACCACGACCATGGTCGGTACGCCGACCACGCGCATTGCCTTCATCACCTGGATCCACGGGGTTGTCATGACCAGAATGACCGAAAACGTGATGCTCACCTCGGAGCGCAAGATCAACAACGTCGCACTGCGCACCCCATAACTGCTGACCTGCCAGCCCAACCACGGAACCGTCGCCAGGCTCGGACCAGGCGTGAGAAAAATCGCCGGTCCAGCAATCAACCCACTAAAGATGAACATGCCAATCCACACTGGCAGGAGCGACCGAAAGGGAATGCGCGACACGAGTGCAAGACCGAGTGCGACACATGCGATGGCAACGACCACCGGCAGATTGCGTGAAGCAGCCGCACAGATAATGAAGCCCAGCATCGCCACGAGTTTGACCCGTGGGTCTAGTCGTTGCAAAAGCCCGCCTCCCTCGGCGAGCTGTTCGGCGTAGAGCGAGCGCTCGAGAGTTTCGGCGAGCGCATCGATGGTCCGTTGTATGAAATTGCCACGGCGCTTGCCGTGATGTGCCTCACCGCCCATGCAGGGACTCCTCGATAGCAAACGGGACGTATCGTACATACGTCCCGCGTGGTGATGCGCCGACGCGCATGTTGGTTCGATTAGGGGTTGGAATGTTCGTTGCGACGGGTAAAGCGTGCGGCAATGTACGTCGATACCAGCATGGTCAAAATAATCAGACCAACGCCCATCACACCGGACAATATGTACCCCAGCTGTTCAGACGAAATGAATGAAACGGCATAGTCTGGGACAGGTGCCTCCCAGATTGCTGCATACTGCAGGAGCCCGGTTGGTGCGGCGGTTATTGTCTGCCCGCCGTCGAGTTCTACGAGCTCCTCGGCACCCCATTCGCCCCAGGCGGTGCCAGCGGCAATGAGCCCGAGTGGGGTCAAGACCAGCAAGGTGGCAATTACCAACCACATCCGGCGCGCACCCTGCCAGCCCGATGAAACTGCTGCATTGGTCGCAGCTGGGACGCCCGTCTGTGCAATGCTCAGCAGACTGATGTCGTTCTTTTGGAGGTAACCGATGACACCCGCGGTCACAATCAGCTCGGCGAAGCCGGCGATACCGAGGTGGCCGATCATCATGGCGGGTATGGCGATGTCGAGCGGGTATGGTGCATACAACGGTGCACCGTTGCTGTCGGTGAAGTACATCGGCTGGATACCAAACAGCACGGCCGTGGCGAATGCTGCAGCATTGATGGACAGATACCCGGCAATGCCCGCCGCAATCACGCGTCGGGATGAATCGACCGCACTATTGCCAGCCACGATGCGGTTGGTGTAATGGGCCACAAAGACGCCAACAATTGCGATGGTGAAGCAGTTCGCACCGATGGCAAGGATGCCGCCATCACCGAAGAACACGGCTTGGATGATCAAAGCAATCGAAACCGAAATAACTGCAGCCCAAGGCCCGAGCACAATGGCAGCGAGCGCTGCGCCGGTTGCGTGACCCGTGGTCCCGCCGGGCAAGGGCAGATTGAACATCATGATGATGAACGAAAAGGCAGCAAAGACGGACAAGAGCGGAACCATCCGCATGGAGAGGGTCTTTTTGATGCGTGCGCTGGCAACATACCAAAACGGCGTTGAAGCGGCGAACATGGCGGCGCAGGTGGACGGACTCAGATAGCCATCGGGGATGTGCATGGACAACTCCTTCGTGATTCGAGCGAATCAGAGGCACCACGGTGGTGACTCATTCAGAAGTGATGCGATTTATAGCAGACACTCATCTTTGCTACGTATCGTAACAGGTTGTGGATGTACAGCGGTACAAATTGGATGAGAGGTTATTGAGAAGGGTCGTCGAGCAGCTTTTCGACGATGACGACATCGCGCCAGTTGCCCTCGAGTTGGGCATGCCGTTGGTAGATGCCGACCTCGCGGAATCCGGCACGTGCCAACATCCGTCGGCTCGCAG
Organism: uncultured Roseiflexaceae bacterium; assembly: GCA_903932805.1. Taxonomy (GTDB): domain Bacteria; phylum Chloroflexota; class Chloroflexia; order Chloroflexales; family Roseiflexaceae; genus UBA965. The sequence goes on from CAIZHO010000189.1 coordinate 15,952, forward strand.
TGTTTTCAACGAATACCCGCGACAAGAGCTTCCAGTACCCATGCGTCTGTGCGGATCGACACAGCCCGTCCATTAGCACAACACCAATGCCTTGGCCGCGCCAACTACGCTCGATGTAGACCGAAAACTCCGCCACACCGGCATAACACGCGCGTTCACGGTACGCCGACGTGCTCGCAAACCCCACGACCGTACGGGCGATGGTGGCAACCGTGCACGGGAACTGACCGGATGTCACCACGGGCAGGAGCTCGTCTGGGGTGCGCAACCGGGTCTCGAAGGTCGCAATACGATCGGCGATTCCTTGGTTGTAGATACGGGTAACCGCGTCGACATCACGGTCGCGCGCGTTTCGGATTGCGATGTTGAGCATGCGAACTAGCCCTTGGATGTGAGAATAGCGCGTATCTGTTGTGCGTGCGTCTGATCGTGGGCGGCGAACGATGTCAGGAGCTGGCCGAGAGTGACCTCTTGACCGGTATAGCGCACTCCAACGCGGCTGAGCTCATCGGGAGCAATGGTGCTCAGGCCGTCAACCGTGGCTCGGCGCAGGTCGGTGAATGCCGTTAACATATCTGCGAGTGTGCGTCGTCCGTAACCGGCGGCGGTTACCGCTGCATCAGGGTCAAACCGCACAAAGTGCGGACGCTCTTCGGCCAAAATTCGATCGATGCGTTCTATTTGGAGCGGGTCTATATCGATGAGGTGACCAATTATCTCCACCACAGACCACTCGTTTGGAGCGGGAACGCGATGTGCATCGTCTTCGCTGAGGTGTGCGACCAATGCGCGGAGTTCGTCGGGGTACGCGGTCAATCCAGTAAGTGCGGCATGGTATTCGTTCATAAACAGTTCCTTCGGCAATCGCGTGTGTACTTGATTTGTCCATCTGATGCAGTATGTCATGTATGTCACGAGAATGGGTGTAATCGTGTTTGGCAACATGCTCGTTCATCATATTACCCCGCCACAGCCCAATCTCTGGGTGCCAGCACGTCCGTGCATACGCAGCCCACGGGAGCGTCTCCAAAAGATCCAACGTGCGTGCACGCTCGTCAGCAAATGTCGAAAGCACCTGGTCGAGCGCCCGGGTTGGTAGGCGTGCTAGCGCGAAGACGTGTCTTGGTCGAATGCCTCGATGACATGGTGTTGCTGGGTACAAATCACATGCATGCGTTCACGCATGAACCGCTCCACATCAGCGAGGTTCCCGATGATCTCGACAATCAACCCTGCAGTTGGAACAGGCTGCAGATGGATCCATGCAACGTCCAGTATGGTGATGAGCGTGTTGCGGTGTACTGGGAATAGGGCATACGCGCTATTGAACGGAGTACAACGTTGCTCATATGCCCTCGATGGGTCATCTGATGGAATATATCATCACCAGATGATCACCTTGCCGGGTACGAACTGAGTGAATTATACACAAAAATATATACAAAAAACTCTTTTATTAAATAAATATAATTATTCTCATGCTCGCGCATTTTGTTGTTCGACTAACTGGACTACGGTTGTCTGATGACGTTGCGGATTTGCTGATCGTGCATGGTGTCGTGTTTCGCGAGGTAGGTAATCACGTCGGCTACAACCCATAGCCCGTATTCGAGATGCCAGCCGGTGCGGGCGAGTTGGCTCGCCGTGAATCCTTTGAACGTTTGCAGTGTCGTCGTGCGTTCTGCGGCGAGCGTGCGCAACAATACATTGAGATCTGCATGTTGATAGCCATGTCGAACGACAGCAGCGTCTTGGTCATAGGGGATGATGGCGGGGTGGTCGAGGGTCGTCATACGGATGATGCGATAGCGCAGTAACTGCTCGGTATCGATGAGGTGGCCGACGATTTCGACAATAGACCATTCGGTCGGTGCGGGTTTGCGGCGAATTTGCGCGTCGCTGAGCGGGCACACAAGCGCACGCAGCATAGGGTGGGCGTGGGACATGCTGTCGATGTTGGCGTGGAATTGCTCGATCATCGGGTTAGTCCTTTGCGTTTTGGTGATAGGCCTGGAACACAGGTTCGGCTGCTGCATTGCCGCCACAGATAATGGCAACGGGAGTGGTATAGCGTTTGATATCGATTGCGCCGGACTGGATTGCGGCAATGCTTGCGGCGCCCGACGGTTCGACCAGCTGGTTGGACTCGGTCCACAACCAGCGCATGGCAGCCAGCATCTGGGTATCGGTGACGAGCACAATGTGGTCAACGGCGGCCCGCGTGAGGGCCAAGGTTGTGTCGCTGACGGCCCGCGGTGCCAATGTGTCGGCGAACGTGGTAACGCCCGGCAGGGTTATGACGTGTCCGGCCGCGATGCTCACGCTCATGCTGGGCGCGCCGGTCGGCTCGACGCCGATGATGGTGGCACCGGGGTTGCGTTGTTTGATGGCAGTGGCGACGCCAGAGATGAGTCCGCCGCCGCCGATAGCGATGATGAAGAGGTCTGCATCTGGTACATCGGCGCAGAGTTCGACTGCCATGGTGCCTTGGCCGGTAATCGTCTGGACTGCCTCGAACGAATGGATGTATGGGATTCCTTGGGCATCAGCGTAGGCCATGGCGGCAACGTGGGCGTCGTCCCAGACGTCCCCGTGGCGCACCACGGTCGCACCCCAGGCTTCGACACGGGCGACGCGGTCGGCAGTGGCGCGAGCCGGCAAATATATCGTCGCCGGGCAGCCCAAGCGCCACGCGGCGTATGCAAGGGCAACCCCGTGGTTGCCGCCCGAGGCCGAACAGACGCCGCGGGCGCGCTCGGCAGCAGTCATCTGAAGCAAAGTGTTGAAGGCGCCGCGCACTTTGAATGACCCGGTGACCTGCGTGTTTTCGAGCTTGAGCTGGAGGTTTGGGTGGAGGTCGCCACGTAATCGCGGCGCCGGCAACATGGGCGTGTGGCGGATGTACGGCGCGATACGGTCGTGCGCCTCGTCAAAGAGGTGCGGAGCAATGATAGTCATATGATGCTCGATTCTGTGTGGTTTTGGATATTATAGGCGGGGTTGAAGGTGAAGGGTATATCTTTGAGCGGGGTTTATTGCAATAAACCCCGCTCA
>CAIZHO010000190.1 GCA_903932805.1 uncultured Roseiflexaceae bacterium
CCGTTGAGTTGCCCCCATGAACTCAAAGCCGGCGACTGGATCCTCTCGACCGGCAAAGAGCCAGACCCTGAAAGCGCCTAAAATCACTTAGGAATCCACGGCCTGAAGTTCCCAAAAATGAGCGGCCAAGTCGCTCGGAACTTTCGAGGACAAATCAGGGCTTATGCCCTCTGAAAAACTGGAGCCGATGGTCGGGATTGAACCGACGACCTACTGTTTACGAAACAGTTGCTCTACCACTGAGCTACATCGGCATAACGTGCATTTTAGCAGAAAAAATCCGCAATAGCAAAATGGATTGAGCAGGGCTTATTGCAATAAGCCCTGCTCAAACAGAACGCTTTGCGCAAAATGCTCAACGCCGTTGCAATCCGCGAAGCGCCTCCCGGCGCGCCACGGTGCTCAACTGCGGATGCGCATCGACAAATTGTAGGACGAGGGCAGGCTGATATTTGGCGATGTCCCGGAGCGCCCAGCCGATTGCTTTGGCCACAAAAAACTCGCTGTCGGCCACATGTGGCGCACACAGGGCGAACACCATATCGATATCGTGGTGCTGTTTACGACCGCGTTGATGTTGGATCGACGCACGGATGAGCCAGCGATTGCCGCTGCCGTTCCATTGCCACATCGTGGTCGCACAGTCATAACGATTGCAGAGGGGATTGATGACATCGCTCCCCCACAAATCGACGCTGTCCCACCAGGGTGTCTGGAGCAACAGGGTGGCAGCATGGTCTGCAATGAACGATGCATCGAGCAGGGGGCGCCAATACGCGGCGACATCCGCGGCAGCGTAATGGAACTCACGTTCCGGCTCGCGGCACAGGCGCGTAGCAAGGCTATAGACATCGTCTGCGCTCTGCAGGGAGAGCTGACTGCACCATGCACGCACCACCCGCCGGCGCAGATCGGCGTGGACCCCGACGAATGGCGCGATGTGCTTCATATAGGCAGCCATCGGCGCGGCATTGGAGGGGTCGGCTACTGCAGCAAACGACTGGCGTAGCTGGTCAACGGCATGCATCAGTGCACATCCCCGACATCGCGCAGGGGTTGCAACGATTGGGCAACAGCGTGAGCATTCATATCAGACCTCGATGGTTTGGGGTTTTGAGCGGGGCTTATTGCAATAAGCCCCGCTCAATATCCATCAGTGCACATCCCCGACGAGGAGCGCCTCGATCAGACTGCCCGCAGGCAATCGCTGCTCACCCGGCGCGATGATCAACAAGGCATTGGCCGCGCGCATTGACAGCAATCGGCTCGAGCCTTGAGCGCCCGTCGTCGTCGCCACCAAGCGCCCATCCTGCCAACGGACGATGGCGCGCATATACTCGGGGCGATCGGGCGACGGCATGATTGCATCACCAATATGGACCGATACTCGGGGGCGTTCGGGGGTTGCATCACCCATCAAGCGGCGCAACGCCGGTCGCACAAACACCTCGAACGACACCAGCGACGATACCGGATTGCCCGGCAGCCCAAAGACCACGGTCGAGCCGACGACGGCACACATGGTCGGCTTGCCGGGTTTGAAGGCAATCCGGCCGAACTGCACCTGGCCGAGTTCGGCCAAGAGCGGCTTGATGAAATCGCGGGTGCCCATCGACACACCGCCGCTGGTAATCAGCACATCGGCGCGGGCCAACCCTTCGCGCACGCGGGCACGCTGGAGCTCCGGCTGATCGGGCGCAATGCCGAGCGCAATGCCTTCGCAGCCCGCCGCTGCGATAGCCGCCAGTAATGCGGGGCTGTTTGAATCACGTACCCCGCCATATGGGATGGATTGGTCGTACGGGTAGACTTCATCGCCGGTCGACAGCACCGCTACTACCGGGCGCCGATAGACCGTGACGTGACGCAGCCCGATGGTGGTCAACAGACCGACATCGCCGGGTGCGACGACACTCCCCACTGGCAGGATCACATCGCAGGCGCGCATGTCGCTGCCGGGCTGGATGACACAGTCGCCGGCGCGCACGCTGCCCGTGTAGGTCAATTGGCCTGCGTGTTCGCTGGTGCGCTCGACCATGATGGCGGCATCGGCGCCCGAGGGTAATGGCGCACCGGTCATGATGCGTACCGCCTGACCAGCCAATAGGGTCACCCGTTGCCCGTCACCGGCGGTGAGTTCACCGACCACCTGGCGGGCAGTATCGCCGTCGCTGCTGCGGATGGCGTAGCCGTCCACGGTCGCGCGTGGTTCGGCCGGCATATCGGCAGGGGCGCTGACGATCTGCGCAACAACGCGCCCTGCCGCCTGATGCGACAAGACGCGTTCGTAACCCAACGGTATGGCACTCACACGGGCAACTGCGGCGTGGGCGTCGGCCACGGTGACCATCGGCCAAGACGATTCTCGCTGCATGCCCATGCCGTGCTCCTTGTCGACTAGTTGGCCGTTTTGGCTTTGAGTTGGTCGGCGTAGTCTTGGGCAGCCAAGTACCAGACCGCTTCCATAGCGGCTTTGCAGCCTTCGCCGGCAGCCGTGATGGCCTGGCGATAGACGTGGTCTACGACATCGCCGGCAGCAAAGATGCCGGGGATATTGGTGCGCTGGTGTGCGTCGGCGACGATGTAGCCGTTTTCGTCCAACGTCAGCAACTCGTTGAAAATCTTGGTGTTGGGGGTGTGCCCGATATACGGGAAGACGCCTTCGGTGGCCAAGTCCGTGACTGCACCTGTTTTAAGATTGCGAATCTTGACGCCGGTGACACTCGTCTCGCCCAGGATTTCTTCGACGGCCGAATCCCAGACAAAGCGGACCTTGGGGTTGCTCATGGCACGATCCTGCAACACTTGGTCGGCGCGCAGACTATCGCGGCGATGGACAATCACCAGTTCGGTGACGAACCGGGTCAAAAACAACCCTTCGTCCAACGCACTATTGCCACCGCCCACCACGACGGCGCGCTTGTCGCGGAAGAAGAAGCCGTCACAGGTCGCACAGTACGACACACCGCGGTTGGCCAGTTTGTCTTCGCCGGGGACATTCAACTTCTTGGGCGAGGCACCGGTCGACACGATAACGGTGTCGGCAGTGATGATGTCGCCGTCGTCGGTGTGCAGTTTGAACGGGCGTTCCGACGTGTCTATCGAGGTAATCAACGTGTCACGATACTCGGCACCGAAGCGCTTGGCCTGCTGTTCGATGTTGTCTGCCAGTTCGAACCCGCCGATGCCATGGACAAAGCCAGGGTAATTCTCGACCTCGCTGGTGGTCGCAATGAGGCCGCCGGGCTGTAAACCACGGATGACCAATGGTGCCAAGCTGGCCCGGGCAGCGTAGAGTGCAGCGGTCAATCCTGCGGGACCCGACCCGATGATGGCGACGCGCGTATGCATGAGAGCCTCGTTTCGTTGTGTTCATTTACCGCATTAGACAGCGGTGCATTGGCTTCATTTTACCACAATCAGGTGTGCACACTTGGCTTCTCGTACCTTTTCGAGCAGTTCTAACGGTATTCATAGAAACAGCAGAAAAGGAGTGCGCCATGCTTGCCCTGGTCTTGTCGCTTACCATTCTCATCAACGAAGTCTTGCCAGCGCCGGCGAGTGGCCCCGAATGGGTTGAGCTGTATAACCCGAGTGACGCCGCGATCGACGTGAGTGGCTGGCGCATCGACGACGACACCTCTGGCGGCACACAAACCATCATTGCAGCCGGGAGCGTCGTCCCCGCCCGTGGATTTCTCGTTGTCGCATTGACGAGCGCCATCCTCAACAATACCGGTGACAGTGCAACCCTTATCGACACTGAAGGCAGTGTGGGCGATGCCGTTGCATTCGGCGCGATGCGTAGTACCGAGAGCTATGGTCGGCGCACCGACGGCGCATCAGAATGGCTCAAATTGACCCCTTCAGCAGGGGCAAGCAACGCACTGCTGGTCATCACCACAACCCAAACTGCCACTAATCCGCCCACACCGACGGCGCCAGTGGTGCAGACCCTCACACCGACGCCACCGGTCATTGAAGGGAGCGAAACACCCGTCGTACCCACCCCTTCCGCTTTTGTACACACAGATACCCCGACCGCTTCGGCGCTCCCCGACGAAGCATCTCCGACCCCCACGCTGACACCCAGTGACACTGCCGTTCCTCCGCCAACTGCCACCCCAACGCAGACGCAGACCAGCAGCCCGACCAAAACCCCGTCGCCGACGCGCACCCCGAGCAACACCAAAACTCCGTCACTGACCCGCACCCCAAGCAACACCAAAACTCCATCGCCGACCCGCACGCCAAGCATCACCAAAACTCCGTCACCGACCCGCACCCCGAGCGACACCAAAACCCCATCGCTGACCCGCACGGCGAGCGTCACCAAAACACCGTCACCAACGCGCACTCGTAGCATGAGCAAAACGGCAACACGCACCAAAACGCGCACCAGCAGTGTGACCGTCGCGCGTACCAAGTCCCCTTCGCGGACCAAAACACCATCACCGACCAAAACACCGTCACGCAGCAAGACCGCATCAGCGACACGTAGCGCAACACAGACGCGAATCACACGAGAGAACAGCGCTGCCGACGGACAGACACCCGGAGTGCAGACTGCCACTGCGACCCAGCCAATGGTCACACAGCGGGTTGCCCCGAGCCCGCAGCTCGCCATCCAAAACGTCATGCCACCGACGCAGACGCTGCCGCCCACCGCGACCCTCCGACCGACCACGGGAACGACCGCTCCGTCGCACGCTGCGCCACTGGTACCTGCACCGCCACGCTCGTTCCCCCTTATGCCACTGGCGAGTGTCTTGTTGTTGGCGGGTTGGATCGGTTTGCGGGTGTTTGCGAAAGCAGCAGCGCCCGTGCTATACTCGGACGCAGACGAAGAAGCGGAGAGTAGTGCGTCTGACCTGCCCAGCGAGTCGAGAACGGTGTGAGCTCGACCAGGGATACCACGAACGGCACCGCAGAGTCTGTACACAATCTACAAAAGTGACCGAGTCCGCTCGGTAACTGGGGTGGGACCACGCACACACTGCGTCCCCAGGCGATTCATTTCGCTTGGGGTTTTTTTGTGCCCCCAAGCCCAGTACAGGAGCAGGATATGCCGGCAGCATCCATCGAACAGTTGGCGTCACTGTGCAAACGACGCGGGTTCATCTTCCCCAGTTCTGACATCTACGGCGGCTTGCAAGGGGTGTTCGACTACGGCCCGCTGGGCGTCGAGCTCAAAAACAACATCATCAACGCGTGGTGGCGTACCAATGTCTATGCCCGTGACGACATGGAAGGGCTCGACGCCGCGATTTTGATGAACAAACTGGTCTGGAAGTACTCGGGCCACGAAGAGACCTTCAACGACCCCCTCGTCGACTGCCGCGCCTGCAAAGGCCGCTGGCGCGCCGACCATATCAAAGGCAAATGCCCCAGCTGTGGCTCGAGCGATCTGACCGAGGCGCGCCCATTCAACATGATGTTCAAAACTGCCGTCGGCCCGGTGGCTGACAGCGATTCGTTCGCGTACCTGCGCCCCGAGACCGCCCAGGGCATCTTTGCGAACTTCGGCAATGTGTTGTCGAGCACCAGCCGCAAACTGCCGTTCGGTATTGCCCAGGTCGGCAAGGCGTTCCGCAACGAAATCAACCCGCGCAACTTCTTGTTCCGCGTCCGTGAGTTCGAGCAGATGGAAATCGAGTTCTTTGTCATGCCCGGCACCGACGAAGAATGGCACGAAAAGTGGCTCGAAGCCCGCCTCGCCTGGTGGGAGTCGATCGGCGTGCCGCGCTCCAAGATTCAGATCTACGACGTCCCCAAAGATGGCCTGGCGCACTACTCGAAGCGCACCTACGACCTGATGTATGACTACCCGACCCTGGGGTACGAAGAAATCGAAGGTATCGCCAGCCGGAGCGACTACGACCTCGGCTCGCACTCACGCGACCAAGAGAACCTCAATATCAGCGCCAAAGTCAGCGTCAACCGCGACAGCGTCGCCAAGCTGAACTATTACGACCAGCCCAACAATCGGCACGTGGTGCCCTATGTCATCGAACCGTCTGCCGGTGTCGGCCGCTGCTTCCTCGCAGTCTTGTCCGAGGCGTACGACGAGCAGATGGTGAAGGAACCCGCCGCCGACAAGCTCGAGGCAGTCCAAGCTGCCCTCGACACCTACAAGAAGTCCGTCAGTCGGAGCGAAAAACTCAGCGCCGAGCAACGTGACGCCATCATCGGCCAAGCCGACAGCATCGCTGCCGAGCTGAGCGTGCGTCTGCCACAAATCGAATCGATGCTGGCGCTACCCGGTGCCGACAGCATCGAAGTCGGCAAAAAACTGCGTGGCGTGACGCAACCCGTCGTCGACGAGTTCTATCGCACGGTGTTGCACCTCAAGCCACATCTCGCGCCGGTCAAAGTAGCCGTGTTCCCACTCAAGCGCAACCACGACGGGCTGGTGTCGATGGCCAAGGGCATCCGCACCGACCTGCAGATCAACGCCGACATGCGCACCGTGTACGACGACACCGGCGCCATCGGCAAGCTCTATCGCCGCCAAGACGAAATCGGCACGCCGTTCTGCGTCACCGTCGACTTCCAGTCGCTCGAGGACCAGACCGTCACCATTCGCGATCGCGACACCATGCAACAAGAACGCATCAAGTCGAGCGAACTCGAACAGTACGTGCGCGAACACTCGCGTTGAATTAGGAATTAGGAGTTAGGAATTGGGTATCAGTGGCAGTCAGGATTTCATTGCTTCGGTCGAAGCCTGCTGCGCAGAGGATGGTGTATGCGCGGCGGAGTAGTGATTGGTGGGATTTGTTGCGGGCGAGGTGTACCTCGCCCTTGTCCACTCCTCCGCCATGGTACCCTTCTGGCCAACCCGTTACGACATCGAGCCGAGGTCCTGCCGTCTTCTATAGAGATGCAATTCCTCCCCGAACGTACCGACCAGAGAGAAGATGATACATATGCTCTGCATCCACGGTTCTCACCACCGTCTGACCTTGGTCACCCGCAATACCCGTGATGTTCGCGATACCGGAGTACCGTTGATTGACCCGTGGGAAGCATAGAAATCAGAAGGAAGAAATCAGAAACGGTAGATTCTTACACTGAAGCCCGAACTCTTTTTTCTGATCACTGCAAACTGCAAACTGCAAAC
>CAIZHO010000191.1 GCA_903932805.1 uncultured Roseiflexaceae bacterium
ATCGTACTGGTAGGACGCGGTTTCGGATCTTTTTTGGGGCTCACAGACGTTGATGCGCCACGGGATGAGACAACACGCGGACTTGGTGTTTTGGTTGATGCAGAACCCGTGCGCTTGGTGACTGCTCGTTTCACCGGTTTCGCCGCCGTACTTTTGCGCGTTGGTGTGGAGTTTGTTACTGGCTTTGCGACAGCCCGCTTCGTGCTCTTGGCAGTCTTGGGCGTGGCGGTACCACGTTTGGGTTTGGTTGTTGCAGCACCGCGGGCAGCAATCGCACGGGCAGCTGCAGCCCCGCGGCGGGGCGGTTTGGCGGCCTCGACCGCCGGGTCATAGGTAGCGACCTCAGCGAGATCATTCACGATGTAATCACAGGTTGGGTACCCACTGCACCCATAGAATGGCCGACCGAACGCACCTTTGCGCTTGAGCAATTCGTGTGCGCTACACTTTGGGCAGGTTATCCCTGTTGGTTCAGGCGGGGCAACCGGCTTGCCGGTTTTGTCGAGTCGAAGCGTCCCTTTGCAGCTGGGGTACCCCATACATGCCAGAAAATTACCGAAGCGGCCGCGGCGCACCATCATCGGCCCTTTACACGTTGGGCATTCGACGTCGGGCATCGGCGCGGTGTCGATTGTTTTCAGCACAATGTTGCCATTTGTGCGCACAAAATCGCTGGTAAATGAACAGTCCGGGTAGCGTGTACAGCCCACAAACTCACCCTGACTGCCAAACTTGACCATGAGCATGCCTGCATCGCACTTGGGGCATGGCAATGGGGTGACGGTATCGACTCGTTCTTTGCGAGCGTGCTCGAGGGCAAGCAAAAAGACTTTGTAATACTCATCGACCACTGCAAGCCACTTTTCGTGACCCTCGGCAACCAGATCGAGTCGATCTTCGAGTAACGACGTGTACGGATAGTCGACGATTTTGTCGAAATCTTCGACCAGCAAGTCATTCACCTTCTCGCCGAGTGTCGTCGGGAGGTATCGACCTGCGGCGACCTCGACATACTTACGGTCGACAATCGTCGCAGTAATTGTTGAGTACGTTGACGGCCGCCCAATCCCCAAACGTTCGAGCTCTTTGATGAGGGTAGCGTCGCTGTAGCGTGGAGGCGGTTCGGTAAAGTGTTGCATGGGCGACAGCAGGTGCAATGCCAATGCTTCGGCTATCGCCAAGACCGGCAATCGGCGCTCTTTGTCTTCGTCTTCTTCGCCATCGTCGAGACCGACATTGTAGACCGCCAAAAATCCAGGCACCTTGAGCACCGAACCAGTCGCTCGGAAGGTATACGGTGCCTTACTCAGCTGGTCTGTCGGCAACACAGCTCCTGCGGCAATATCGACAGTCTGTGAGTCAAATACCGCTGGTGCCATTTGACTGGCAATGAACCGTTTCCAAATCAAGTCATACAAGCGGGCTTGATCGTGATTCATCTTGCCACGGATGTCGCTCGGATTGCGGGCCGCCAACGTCGGGCGAATCGCCTCATGCGCTTCTTGTGCACCTTTTGCTTTGGTGGTGTAGGTATTTGGTTTGGTCGGGATCGCATCTGCACCATAGGTGGCACTGATATATGCTCGGGCCTCGTCTTGTGCGTCTTTGGAGACATTGACACTGTCGGTACGCATATAGGTAATCAGACCGACGGCACCTTCGGAGCCACCCACGTCGATGCCTTCATAGAGTTGTTGCGCGACCATCATGGTCTTTTTGGCCGAAAAGCCGAGTTTGCGTGATGCTTCCTGTTGCAGCGTACTGGTAATAAACGGCGGCGGCGCATTGCGTTTTTTGTCTTTGCGTTCTATCGACTGCACACGCCACTGCGCATGCTGCAAATCTGCAACGATGCGACCGGCATGTGCTTCGTCTGCTACATAGAATTTTTCGATTTTCTTGCCATCGACTTCGATCAAATTGGCACGAAACGGGGTTGCTTTGTCCTTCAGCTTGAGCAAATCTGCTTCGATGCTCCAGTATTCTTGCTTGACAAATGCCTGGATTTCGCGCTCCCGTTCGACGACCAGCCGGACCGCTACGGACTGCACCCGTCCTCCGGACAAACCGCGTCGCACACGGTTCCACAGAACCCGAGACAATCCGTAGCCGACCAATCGATCGACGATACGCCGAGCCTGTTGCGCATTGACGAGGTCCATATCGATAGACCGTGGATGATCCATGGCAGCGCGGACCGCATTCGGCGTAATTTCGGTGAACGTCACGCGATGGATGGGAGTCTTGCGTGGGATAGAGATAGATTCGACGATGTGCCAGGCTATTGCCTCGCCCTCGCGATCAGGGTCGGTCGCCATATAGACGGCACTGGCTTTGCGCGCTGCCGCCCGCAAATCCGATATCACACGCTCTTTGCCCGGCATCACGATGTAATTGGGCAAATAATCATTGGCAATATCTATTGCACTCTCTTGCTTGGGCAAGTCACGGACATGACCAATCGAGGCAATCACGGTGTACCCTTTTCCCAAGTATTTTTCTATCGTTTTGGCTTTGGCAGGAGATTCTACAATTACCAATTTATCTGACATCGATGTCCCTCTTGCTTGCTGCATGGCCCGACTCCCTTTTTCAATATAGGTCGAAAAACGCTGTTGTCAAGTATTTCGATACAACAGCTCAGAACTGGTGCCCTGGACGCATTTCCTTTTCTCTCAAACGTATGCCGTGTAGACAGCTCGTGGCAGTACGTTGTGCTTCATTCGTTCACCAATTGTCGGTGCTGAATCGGTCCACATTCCCACGCAACACCAATGCGCCACCGCACCACGGGCAATCATCTGCAGCTTTTTTCACCCTACCAACAGCGTCAATCATTGTCAATCGTTTTTATCTTGAATCAGACACAATCAACTACCATACGTTTTCGTAACGCAGTATAATTCACCGATATACGTGATTTCTTTTCATTCCTCAATAAAAGAACTGACTGTTACTACTATTTCATTGGGAACAAGACGCATCGGACACCACACCGGTGCCGTAGGCACGAATCAGGGCATGCTAGAATGCAGCTAAGACTGCCTCCTATTGCGGAGAATGACTTGAGTATTTTGATTCTCGCGTGTGTCGTGGCGATCGTCATTGCCACCGGTTGGCCGATGGTCGCCCGACTCGGCGATGCGACGCACCCCCTCGATAGACTCTATCAAGCAGCCCTCATTGGAATGCTCTTCCATGGTGGGTGTGCGGTCCTGCTGGCGGGCATGGGTGTCTTTTCACTCGTGCTGCATAGCGTGTGTGCATTGGTTTTTGTTGGTGCCACTGGCTGGTGGGCATGGCGTGGTCCTGGAATGCAATGGCCAACATGGGCGATCATTCGACCGCTGCGCTGGGAGGCAGCCGCAATGGGTGCGGTGCTCATAGTGACATTGCTGCTCAACGGTACGCCTGCACAGGTTATATTTGGCGGCCGTGACGCAGGGATATATGCAAATACCGGCTTTGCCATTGCACGGACGGGGTCGATAGTCCAACACGATGCCATCGTGGCAGACCTCGCGACTCGCCGTGGGACCGATGCTGACGCAGCACAAGGCTGGTCCAATCTGCTTGGGGTGCAGTCTGCAGATCGTTTTATGTCTACACGCATGCGGCTCGCGGGATTGTTCATTTCCGAGATATACGCAACCGACGGAGCCTACACTCCGCAATTCTTGCACCTCTTCCCGGCGTGGATTGCCCTTTTTACGGCCGCATTCGGCGTACAAATGGGCCTCCTGGCCACGGGTTTGGCGGGATTGATGGGGGTGTGGGGGCTGGGAATGGCCGGTCGCGCATTGTTTGGCCCGGCAGTAGGCATCATCGCCATGACGTTGCTGGCACTCAACGGTGTGCAAGTCTGGTTTAGTCGCTACCCCATGTCCGAAACAACTGCTCAATGGCTGTTTTTTGCCATGGTATATGCGTTGCTGCGCTACACCGCGCCTGCACGCCCCGATCGCAATCTCGCCGCCTTGCTCCTCGGGTTGGCTGCCGGGCAGTTTTTGCTTGCACGGCTCGACTTTGTCTTTGTGTTGGTGCCGTTTGTCGGGTGGCTCGGGTGGCAATGGTTACGCAACACAGATCATCCGGGATTCCGCTGGGTGGTGTGGGGATTTGCTGGCACGGGATTGCATGGGCTGATCCACCTATTGACGTTGTCGCGTGGCTATTTCATCGATACGTTTTTTGCGCGGTTGCAGGACACTGCACTCAGTGCGTTGGTTGTTTTCCCACTCCTCACGCCGAACCTGCAGCGCATCTTCTTGATCCGCCCGTGTTCGCCGCTGACCTACCAACCGTGTCCGAATCAGAGCATCCCGGATGCAGCATGGAACTATCCACGAATTGGATTCGAGTTGGCATGTGTAGTACTCGTGATTGTCGGCGCGCTCTGGGTGCGCAGACAGCCACACCTATTTGCGCGCATCCACGCGTTCGTACGTCCATTTCAGTTGCCGCTCAGCCGCATTTTTGCAGTCGTACTCGGTAGTGCCGTGTTATATGCATACCTGATTCGGCCACAAATCCTCACACCAACGGTCGTTGCTGACGCATTTGGATGCATGACATCGGCACAGCGCGTACACCCGACAGGCAGTTGTCTTGCGCTCCAAGGGTATATCGGCGCACCCATTCGACCGCCCACGTACCCCGACCCGGTGGCACGATTTGTCACTCATGTCGGCGCCGCGCTTCGGCTGATGCCATCGAGTGATCCAGAGCCGCTCCGCGACTTGTATGCCAACTCGATGGCGAATCTGGTACGCGTCGGCTGGTACATTTCGCCGTTTGGTATCGAAATGACGTTTATTGGACTCATGGTGCTCTTGTGGCGCGGGATAAATCGGCACAATTGGTTTTTTCTGGGCGTTACATTACTGACCGCTTTTGTGTTTATCCAACTGAGTTACGGCACGAGTAGTCAGACGTACATCTATATCATGCGCCGCTACCTCCCCAACATATATCCTGGTTTTGCGTTATTGAGCGCATACGGTGCGGTTGCTCTATGGGGAACCGCGTGGTGGCGAAGACTGCTGAGCGCAGGCAGCGTCGCAGTGTTGGTGCTCTTTCTTGGAGCCACGATACGACCGGTGATTGCCGTGCCCGAATTGCAGGGGTCATTTGCCCTGGTCGAACGCATCGCAGCATTGAGCACCACTGCCGATATTACGTTAGTGCGTGGTGGATCGCCACGGTACGTGGCTGCCCGTGATGCCGCTGACACACTGGCGTTACCGCTGATCGCGATACACGGCCAGCAGGTCTTTGGGTTGCGGAGTGAACGCCCCGAAAAATACGGTCGGGACTTGGTCACGCTCTTTCGGCGGTGGAAATCCGATGGACGTGCAGTCTATGCACTCGTCGGTGCAAACGGAGCACTCTGGTTCCCTGGCATGCATTTCGTCAAAAAAGAATACATACAGGCGCGTATCCCGGAGTTTTCGCAATTACTCAATCAAAAGCCTGCCCTAATTGACTCGCTCAACATCAGTTATCAGCGCTACGAATTGGTCGACGGAACAGCCCCGTTACCCGCGAGCATCGATGCAACCGACACGAGCGCGCAAGTCAGCGGGTTTTATCCGGTCGAAACAATCGCTGATCGGACGTTTGCATGGGTCGAACCAACGAGTGAGATCCGTTTGCCGCTCCCTCGAGCCGGAGCACGCGTCATCCTCAGACTCAACAGTGGGCTCCGTCCAGACGGCAGTGTCCCCGAGGTGTGTGCCCGTTTGGCCGGTCAACCGCTGCCATGGAGCAACACCGAGCCAGTCTGGACGGCACCGATCTGCAACCCAATCCATGATCACGACGAACCGATGTTGTTGACGGTGCCGGCAGGCATGACTTCGGCGACAGATACCCTGTTGGTGCGCATCGAAGCACCAGGCTGGGTACCTGCGCTTGCTGATGCAGCGCTTAACGACTTCCGTACCCTCGGGGTGCAATTTGTGTCGGCGCAGGTACGCGAATGACCGCACAGCAACACAGCACCATGCGTTTCGCCAGTCTCGGTACCGCGGTGATCACGCTTGTCGTGTATCTCGGGACGCTGACGCATGTACACACCTTTGATGCGCTCTCGTATATCTTGGATGTCAGCCGCAAACCCTGGCAGCAACTCTTTCATCCACACCACTTGGCATATGGACCGTTCGGTGCGCTCATCACGTCACTGTCGCAGACCGATCCGGCGACGGCGTTGCAAGTAGCGAATGCTCTCGCTGGGAGCCTGGGCAGTGCGCTCCTCTGTGCGACGGTCTATCGGCGGTGGCACCGTGTGGACGTTGCATTATTGGCGGCGTTCTCGTGTGCATTTTCGTATGCCTATTGGTATTACGCTGTTGAAGTCGAAGTCTATACCCTCGCTACGCTCTGTATCATCGCAGTCCTGTGGTTGGCGATGGATCCCGCCCCTGCGCGGGTGCGCTGGCGTCTGGGACTTGCCGTTGCGTTGGCCGGAGCGGTGCTGTTTCACCAGACCAATGCCCTCCTCGCCATTCCATTGGTTGTACGTGCCTGGCCAGATCTGCGTGCGGGTGGGATTGCACGCCGCGGTTGGCTCGTTGCGGGGGCAGGTGGGGTAGCAATTGTCGTATTGGCATATGCGTGGGTCATGGGTATCGTCAGCGGCTTTACGACCTATGCGGCCGCGCATCAATGGTTGTTTGATTATGTAGACAGTGGCTGGTGGGGCGGCAGAGCAACCCTCGCAGATGTCCGTGATGGGCTTGCCGATACCGTCGCTGCAGATTGGGGCGGGTATCTGGCAGTCGCAACAGTCGTCCTCTCGGCAGTGAGTTATTGGAGCACACGCACCCGCCTCGAGCAGCCATGGCTGGTTGTCTGGATGGTCACCTATGGCATGTTCTTTAGCTGGTGGGAACCCGATAATATTGAATTTTGGATAGCGACGACTCCCATCGCAGTGATGCTCCTGGTCACACCACTCGCACAGGGTTCACGCACCGACTGGCGTCTTCTGGTCGCGTTCGGTCTGCTGGTAACGACATTCGCGGTGAACCTAATGGCAATCCGTACCCGCGGTGATGCCCAGACCGATTTGCAACGGCGGATCGCCTTGGCCGTCGCAGAAGCGAGCCAACCCGCAGATTTGGTGTTGGTGCCCGACGGCTTGCAAGAGCTGTATCTGCCGTATTACCATCAACGTGAACACTTCCTGTCGGTCAATGCCGCGATTGCAGAACAAGGGTCATGGGAGACAGGGTGCGCCCGGATTCAAGACGCCATTCTGCAAACCCATCGGGCAGGAGCAGCCGTCCTGCTCGCCAGCGACTTTCTGACGCCATCAGTGACCATGCAGCAACGGTATGGATTGTCGCCGGAGGCAGTGAGCGACTGTGTTGCTGACATACTACCGCTATTGGTAGACGTACCGATGTCTGCCGGTGTGCCCGCACATACCCGTCTGCCGAATGCAGGTGAACTCCTTTCTTCTGACAGCTGGGCGGTGCTCATGGGCGCTCCGCTGGGGTGGACGTGGGGCAACGCTACGCCACAACCGAACGACGTTGGCTGGCAACTGGAGGTGTCGCTCGACCCGAGCATCACCACACCCATCCTCGACCGTGCAATGCCCAAACGCATCGTCATTACCCTTGCTACCGCAGGTACGGCCGATCGGCGTGGCCAACTGTTTGTTGCCACTGCGCCCAATCAGTTCGACGAAGCGCATGCGATTGCGTGGACATATGGTGAAGGCCGCCAAACTGTTGCAATAGAACTCGGTCAAATACCAGCACTCCCA